>CAVOCR010000265.1:0-4258 GCA_963694245.1 Myxococcota bacterium | reverse complement strand
TGAAGTTCCCGTTCGGCTCGAGACATGAGCTCCTGCCGGACCTCCTCCACCATTCCGTACCGGAGGGCCTGGTCGTGAAAGAGCAGGACACGCTGGTGAAGGTAGAGACGAAGTTGCTCGAGAGGAGTGTGGGCGTTGGCGAGGTTTTCGGTGAGGGCCTGGAAGAGTGTCCCGATCTCCACCTGCACCGCGGCGGCAAAGATGCTCTCCTTCCCATCGGGGAAGTAGTAGTAGATGGAGGCTTTGCCCATCGCCGCTTCGCGGCCGATGTCCTCGAGGCTCGTCTCTTCAAATCCTTTTCGGGAAAAGAGCGCCCGCGCTGCATCGATGATCTCGGCTCTCCGGGTCTCTGCTTTTGCGCTCGGGGCCATCCTGCCTCACCTCCATCGACGTCATCATACACGCATGGCCATGCGGACAGGGTCAAGGTAACGCACGTGGGGATCCTCGCGGTCCGTTGTTGCTCCGTTACGCGTCCCCCCCTACACTCAGTGGCCGATGCAGACCATTCGAACGATTCAGGCCAAGCGGAACGGCGAGGCTCTTGAGCCCGATGCCATCCGGGAAGTCCTCGCGGGATACACCGCAGGCACGGTGCCGGATTATCAGATGTCGGCGTTGCTCATGGCGATCTATCTCCAGGGGATGACTCCCGCCGAGCTGGCCGCATGGGCCGATGCGATGCTGCACAGTGGAGAGGTGTTGGACTGGTCCCACCTGGGCATTCCCACGGCGGACAAGCACTCGACGGGGGGCGTGGGTGACAAGATCAGTCTTCCCCTCGCGCCCGCAGTGGCTGCCTGTGGCGTGGCTGTCCCCATGATCAGCGGTCGGGCGCTCGGCCACACGGGAGGGACTCTCGACAAGCTCGAAGCGATTCCGGGGTTTTCCGTGGGCGTGTCCAATGAGCGAGCGCGGGAGATCGTCGCCCGCCATGGGCTCGTGTTGATGGGCCAGACGGTTCAGATCGCACCGGCAGACAAGAAGATCTATGCCTTGCGGGACGCGACCGGGACGGTCGAAAGCATTCCGCTGATCGCCTCGAGCATCATGAGCAAGAAGCTCGCAGAAGGGGTCGATGCCCTGGTGTTGGATGTGAAGGTGGGCAGCGGCGCCTTCATGAAGACGGAGGCACGGGCGCGAGAACTCGCCGAGACGCTGGTCGGCATTGGCCAGGCGGCAGGATGCAGCACTGTCGCTCTTCTGACGCGCATGGATCGCCCTCTGGGTCGCCTCGTGGGAAATGCGCTGGAGGTCGTGGAGAGCATCGCGACGTTGCGCGGAGAGGGACCCGACGACATTCGGGAACTGGTCTGCCTTCTCGGGGGAGAGATGCTCGCATTGACGGGGGTGTCGACGAGCGCGGTGGAGGGTCATCAACGGATCGCACGGGCGCTCGACGATGGGAGCGCCTTCGCTAAATTCCGTTCCCTGGTGGAAGCCCAGGGAGGAGAGGTCGCCTGTGTGGATGATCCGACGTTGCTGCTGGGTGCGGCTTCGCGTCACATCGTTCGAGCGAAACGTTCTGGGGTCGTCTGCGCCATCAACGCGGAAGACGTGGGTCGCGCATCGATGCGGCTTGGAGCGGGTCGGGCGACCGCCGAGGATCCCATCGACCCGGCCGTGGGGCTCGAGGTCCTCCGCACCGTGGGCGACGCGGTCGCGGAAGGAGATCCCCTGGTCGAGCTGCATGTGAACAGAGCCGATCGCGTCGCGGAAGCCGAGGCCCTGATCCACGCTGCGTATACGGTGGGAGACAGTCCCGTGGCACCGATGGACCTGCTCGTCGGCCGGGTTTCGGGGGAGGACTCATGAGACGGCATGCGGGCGTGATGTGGCTGGTGTTCATCGCAGGGATCCTGGTGGTCGTCGATGCGCTCGGGGCGGACGCCAGCCAGGCGACCGAGACCGCAGGCAATTTCATTGAGCGCGAAACGACGCTTCTGGATCGGATTCGGAGCCTCCTCGGCATTCCCATTCTCGTTCTGCTTGCCTGGGGACTGAGCGTGAATCGAAGGGCGGTGGTCTGGCGACCCGTGATGTGGGGAGTGGGTCTTCAGCTCACCCTGGGGATCGCACTCATGAATCCCTGGATCGCGGCCGTGTTTTCCTCGGGGATCGATGCCCTCGTGAACACGCTGATTGGATTCTCGTCCGAAGGAGCCCGATTCCTCTTTGCCTCGTTCGTTCCTCATTTCGTCACGGTGATGGATGAGGTGGGGCAGCCGGTCCCGCAGAACTTTGCGAACCAGGTGAGTCCGAGCCTCATGAACATCGCGTTCTGGGTTCTGCCCACGATCATCTTCTTCTCCGCGTTGATGACGCTCCTCTACCATCTCGGGTGGATGCAGCGAATCGTGACCGCGTTCGCATGGGCGATGCAGCGAACCATGAAGACGAGTGGTGGGGAGACGCTCTCTGCGGCGGCCAACATCTTTGTCGGACAGACCGAGGCGCCTCTCCTCGTCAAACCCTTCATCCATGAGATGACGCGGAGCGAGTTGATGGCCGTGATGGTCGGAGGATTCGCGACGGTTGCGGGTGGGGTGATGGCGGTCTATGTGCTCTTTCTCCATGAGATTCCCGGAATCGCAGGGCATCTCGCCATGGCGAGCATCATGAGCGCGCCGGCTGCGTTGGCGATCGCGAAGGTGATGGTCCCCGAGACGGAGATTTCCGCAACGGCTGGGGGGACTCCGTTCCGGGTGGATCGCGTGGACTCCAATGCAGTGGAGGCGGTGTCACGCGGGGCTCTGGAGGGCATGCGCCTCGCCGCGAACGTGGCCGCCATGCTCATCGCGTTTGTGGCGATGGTTGCCATGGTGAACTGGTGTTTCGGGCTCTTCGGACTGAGCTTTGACCAGGTCCTCGGATGGATCTTCTCGCCTCTGGCCTTCCTCATTGGCATTCCGTGGGAGGAATCCGCGGTGATTGGACAGTTGCTCGGAAAGAAGATGGTCCTGACCGAATTGATCGCCTATTCCAGTCTTCGGGATTTGATGCTGGGGGGGACGGCGGTACTCAGTGAGCGTAGCGCCGTGATTGCCAGCTATGCGCTGTGTGGTTTCGCAAATTTTGCGTCCATCGGCATCCAGATCGGTGGGATCGGGGGGATCGCTCCCGAACGCCGGAGTGACCTTGCAGCGCTCGGTTTTCGAGCCATGCTGGGTGGAACGATCGCAGCGTTGATGACCGCAGCAGTGGCGGGGGTGTTGATTTGAGTGAGGTTCATGGGGAGGCGAGAAGACGTCTGGACGTCGCAGTGGCTGCGATACGCGAACGTTCTCAGTCGCGGCCTCAGGTCGCGCTTGTACTGGGGTCGGGGCTCAGCGCCCTCGCGGATCATGTCGAAGGGGCGACTCGGATTCCCTTTCCAGAGATTCCGGGGATGGCGAACGTCGGTGTTCAAGGACATCGTGGCGAGCTTGTCCTGGGCACTCTCGGTGGATGTTCAGTCGCTCTGCTCGCGGGTCGGGTTCACTTCTACGAAGGGCATACTCCGGAAGAGGTGGTGTTTGGGGTCCGGCTGATGAGTCTGCTGGGGGCCTCCACGCTCTTGTTGACGAACGCCGCCGGCGGGATCAACACGTCTCTGTCGCCGGGCGACCTGATGATGATCACCGATCAGATCCACTTCCTGAGCGGCTGCAACCCGCTTCTGGGACCCAACCTCTCTTCGCTGGGGGAGCGGTTTCCGGACATGACGAACTTGTACGATGAGGATCTTCGGACAGTCCTCCGGGCCGCGGAAGCGGACACCGGCGTGACGTTGAAGGAAGGGGTCTATTGTGGTCTGAGCGGGCCCAACTACGAATCTCCTGCTGAAATCCGTGCTCTGGAGAGCCTCGGGGCGGATGCAGTCGGCATGTCCACCACCGCAGAGGCCATCGCAGCGCGTCATGCCGGAATGCGCGTGATGGGGATCTCCTGCATTTCAAATCTTGCTGCTGGAATCAGTCCGCATCCTCTGAGTCACGCGGAGGTCAAGGAGGTTGCGGACGAGGCGAGCGAGCGCTTCAGAGGCCTCGTCGTCCGTACACTCGAGCGACTGGGAGGTGCCTCGTGAGTCATGACGAGAGAGACGAGTTGCTGAGTGCTGCCCGGACAGCACAGCCCAATGCGCATGCTCCCTATTCCGGGTTCAAGGTGGGGGCCGCTGTCCGAGGGGCGAGCGGTCGCGTGTATGCCGGTGTGAACGTGGAAAACTCCAGTTATCCGGTGGGTGTGTGTGCCGAGCGTTCGGCCATCGCGGCGGCTG
>CAVOCR010000264.1:0-4263 GCA_963694245.1 Myxococcota bacterium | reverse complement strand
GATCCATCACCCCCTGCTGGGTCCAGAATGCATCAAGACCATTCTCGGAGTTCAAGCACGGTGCGGACTCCCAGTTCAGACCGTCTGGAGACTTCGCTGCCTGAATCCCGGAGAGCCCCTCTGCGCTCTGAGACGTATGGAAAAGCCAGTACATGCCCGTCTCGTCGCGCACCACGTCAAGGGTTCCAAACCCTGAAATTCCCGCGCTCTCCGGTGTCCAGATCGGGGCGTCCGGTTCCAGAGCCCAGCTCACTCCCCCATCGGATGACACAGCTCTTCCCAGAACATGGCCCTCATGATTTCCCACCTCTGACTTCACCGGACGCGTGGAGAAGAACATCTCCCATTCCCCATCGTTCATCACGACGACCGGAGAATGGATCCCGCCATGGGTCCAATGCGCTTCATTCGCGGCCCCTCCGCTCAAGACAGACTCCAGCGGCTCACGAACCCAGTCCGTGACCTCCACCGTGATGGACTGGATTTTTCCCAGGCCATCCAGCGACGCATTCAAGAGGCCATTCCCTTCCCGAGAAAGCATGATCTCACCGCTGGCGACCCCGCCTTCCATCGTCAACTGTTCCGGGAAAACGACGCCTATGGAGGACGAGAGCGCGACCTCACCCGCGAGATCGACTGCGATCTCTCCGCCAAGAGTCTCCGCTCGAATCGTCAGAAGAACAGGCTGGTTCTCACGCAACTCCCCCCCCAGTTCGAAGGCCAGCTGAACCGTGCCATTCGCCCCCTCACCATCAGCGGTGGAGGCGTCCGTCTGCCCTCCCGATTCTTCTCCTGCGCAGCTCAGAACCAGCAATCCGCTCAAAGCCAACATCCCCACCCATCGAATCCTCATCCGTCCTCCAAAGCGATGGAAAACCGCTCTCTTCCAAGGCGCCGAAATCCCAGAGAGCGATACAAGATCGCCGCAGCGGCATTGAGTTGATAGCTCTCCAGATCAATGCCTGCGATGCCATTCTGCCGAGACCATCCCAGAAGTTCTTCCACCAGGGTTCGTCCCACACCCATCCGACGTGCCGACGGGACCACATGGAGCTCTTCGAGCCAGATCGATCGTCCCCCATGCTTCACCGACCACCCCACGTTTGCGAGCAGCAGACCCACAAGCCCCCGTTCTGGAGTCCGAGCCCCCCAGAAAATCACATTCTCGGAGTGCGCGTCTTCCATCCCCTCCAACACCTGGAGAAGAGCCTCCGGACTCCGGGAGATCCGCAAATCCCGGAGATCGGTCGAAAACATCTCGATGACTGCTGAATGTTCGCTCTTCTGAATGGGGCCGATGCGAATGCTCTCGTCCATGAGAGGTCCTCTCAGTTCTCGGAAGAGTTGTTGGAGAATTCCGGGGGGCGCCGCGCCAGAAATGCCGCGACGGCGCTTCGATGCTCGGGAGAACCCCAACGTGATTCAAACAAACGATTCTCCAACTCCATCGTCTCCTTCATCGTCTCCTCTGATGCGCTTCGTATCAACAGCTTGAAACCCTGGATGGATTCCGTGGGGTGCCGTGTGATCTGACGGGCGAGGTCCAGGGCGTGAGCCAGCGCATGGCCCTCCGGCGCCACCGCAGCCGCCAGGCCCATCCACCGCGCTTCTTCTGCGCCGACATATTCTCCAGTCATCAGGACTCTCGCGGCATGTCCCGCGCCCACCGCACGAACCAGCCGAGCGGTTCCACCCCATCCCGTGATGAGCCCCATTCGCGCCTGACTGAAAACGAGATGCGCTCCCTCTGCCATCACGCGGAGATCACAGGCGAGAGCGACCTCACAGCCCCCTCCGTACGCATTCGCGCCGACCGCCGCGATCGAGGGAATCGGCAGGTCCTCCAAACGCTGGAGAACCTCGCCCATTCTCCGCGCCATCGCAGCTCCCTCCTCGGGTTTCTCGAGCGCAACGAAGTCCTTGAGATCCCCGCCTGCAATGAACGCCTTGTTCCCTGCAGCGGTCAGAATCAGACACTCGGCGGTTCCCGCCTCTCTGATGCATCCGAATGCCTCGTCGAGTTCTTCGATGGTCTCCCGGTCGATCGCATTGCGAGCATTCTCCCGGCACACCCGCACGATCACGGCTCCGTCCGCGCGGTCTTCTTCGATTTCCAGATTTCGAAATTTCGTAGTCATGCTCACTCAGGGACACGGGACATTGAGTTCACCTGGCGTACCCATGTCTCCCCCGGACATCGGGGAAGTCGAGGTGCACCAGGCGCTTCCGACATCGTTTCCTGCGGCTGTGGCCGCAGTCTGCATCGAAGCGCCATTGGGGTCGGGGAAGCTGACGCCATTATCATACGCGACAGCATCCACAAGTCCCGCGGGACCTTCCAGGATCACCTGATCGGAGCCATTGAACAGCGCGAATCCGGTATAGACATGATCCACCGCGACCCCTCCATTCAGAGCGGGATCCCCCTCGACACCCAGAACCACGAACTCTCCTGGTTCCACGAGAACCGCCGCCTCGACCACATGCCAGTCCGCGCCGTCGTCCCGAAGAATCAGACCGCTCAAATTGAGGCTCTTCCCTGTCGGGTTGTAGAGTTCAATCCACTCGCCTGCGCTGTCATCGACCGCCAGCGGATTCTGCATGATCTCCGTCACGATCAACTCTCCTGGCCCTGGGGTGCTCCCCTCCAGCTGACAATTCACATCGCATCCATCGCCACCCCAGAAATTTCCGTCATCACAGGTCTCTCCGGTCTCGAGGATGGCATCTCCACACACGGGGCAGGGGTCGTTGGAGACTCCAGGCGTTCCGTTCCCTCCGGGTCCGTACTGGCTCCCGCCTGTGCACCAGGCATATCCCAGATCATTGAAATCGGCGTCAAACGACCAGGGGTCCAGCGAAAGGCTCGCGCCCGTGGGATCCGGGAAGTCGTTGTCGGCGTCGTACTCGACAAAGTCCAGTTCGTCCACGTCCGTGACGAGCGCGATCACATCCGCCCCTGGAGAGAGGGAGAAATCCGCCCAGGCATAGTCCACCGGCGCTCCCCCGGAATCGGGAAGCTCGGATCCGAGAACGACGTGCTCTCCCGCGGGAACCCAGAGAGGCGAAGCGGGTGAGATCACATGGACCTCCTCGTCATCATCCGTGAGGACCACCCCATCCATCAGAATCGCGTTCTCGCTGAGATTGAGAATTTCGATCCACTGCGCTCCACCGGCATTCGGTGTGATCATGATTTCCGTGATCACCAGATCGCCGCCAACCGGGGCGCCGCCTGTCGTGCAGTTCAACAGACAGCTGGGAGAGCCATCACAGATCTCACCCGAATCCACCACGCCATCCCCGCAGGCTGGCAACTGGCAGTTCGTGCGACAGGCATCCGGCTGCTGATCATCATTCTCCGCTCCATCATCGCATTGCTCCCCCTGCTCGAGGAGTCCGTTCCCGCAAAAGCCCGCTCCACCGAGAGTGCAATCGGGTTCGCAGCCGTCGCCGGAGGAGACATTCCCATCGTCACATTGCTCTCCGCTCTCCAACACGCTGTTGCCACAGATGGCACACGGTGGATTGTCCCAGCCTGGAGTTCCGAGATCACCCGCTCCATACGCCGTCGTCGCTGGACACCAGTTCCACATGGAGTCATTGAATTCTGAATCCTGGGCCCAGGGGCTCAAGGACAGAGCGATCCCCGAAGCCAGCGGCCAGCCGGCATCCCATTCCACCCGATCAATCTCCACGCCCTGATATACGACCCCGATCGCATCTCCTGAGATCTCCAGGGAGAAATCGCTCCCGTCATACGCATGCTGCGCGAGAACCCCACCATTCCCCGCCAGGTCGCTCGATCCCGCAATCACGGCCCGCGCCCCCGGCATCACATGAAGCGGCCCCGCGGAAGCAATCAGATGACTCTGTCCGGAATTGTTGATGAGCGTAAATCCATTGAGATCGATGACGGCGTTGCTGGCATTGAAGAGCTCCACCCATTCTCCCGCCGGATCTCCGGAAGCCGCCGGAGCGACCATGATCTCCGTCACCACCAGGTCTCCCACTTCAACGATGCCGACCCACGTGCAACTCGCACCGCACAAGGGACTTCCATCACAGGCCTCACCCGCGTCGATCACACCGTCTCCACACCCCGGAAGCGTGCAATCCGTGCGACACATGTCGGGATCCGTGTCGCTGTTGAGGATCCCCTGATCACATTCCTCCCCCAGTTCGAAGATCCCATTCCCGCAATCAGGACAGGAGATGTTGGTCTCGCCGGGAGTTCCGAGGTCTCCAAATCCAAACGAAAGA
>CAVOCR010000263.1:0-4266 GCA_963694245.1 Myxococcota bacterium | reverse complement strand
TGAGGTGGCCATCCCTCACGTGAACCGCGGGTCCCGTCATCCAGACGTCTCCCCGGTCTTTTTCCACACGAATCTTTAGAATGCCGCCAGGAAGGATGACGGACACGTCTTCTCCTGCGGGTGATCGTCCGTCGTCCACGGCGGCGACCACGCAGGCACAGGCGCCGGTTCCACAGGCCTCCGTCACGCCGCAACCCCGTTCATGGACGACGAGATGAATCCTCGTCGGCGTTTCGATGCGTGCGAAACCGATGTTGACCCCTTCCGGGAAGACAGGGGACGCGCTGAGGGGAGGGCCGATGCGTTCCGCAAGATCCCGGGAGGACGAACCGAATCGGATCGCGTGGGGGTTGCCCATGATCACGCACTCCAGTTCATGAGAGTCCTCTCCGAGCTGGATGGCGATTCGAGCAGACGCACCCTGGACGGGGATTTCCTCAGGAATGCGACTCGGCTTCCCCATGGAGACGCTGACCGATTCCACTTTGCCGTCTTCGCCAAGGACCCACTGCGCCTGGCGAATGCCGGCGGCGGTGCTGATGGCGAGGGGCGCTGTCTGCGGCCCCCATTGGTCCACGACATGTTTCACCACACAGCGAATGCCGTTTCCGCACATCTCCGGCTCGGAACCATCCGCATTCAGGACCCGCATGTGGAACGAGGCACCGCCTCGTCCCTCCTCGATGCACAGGAGGCCGTCGACCCCCGAGCTCCCCATGGTGGGGCAGTGGATGCGCGCATCCTCGGGGCCGGGACTGGTGTCGTTCGTTCGGCAGTCCAGCACAAGGAATGCATTGCCGAGGCCGTGATACTGGGAGTAGGGAACCATCGCCATCCAGCCTAGCGGGTTCCTGCCCTCCGGGGAAGCAGTGAAGGGTCTCGAAGGTTTGACGGAGACGGTGCCACAGGGCACGATTGCGGCTCCTGGCTGGAGGCCGCACAGAGTGGGGAGGACGTTCAGTGAACAAATTCAGAATGGCCGTGTTGATCCTCTGCCTGTGTGCGTCTGGAGACGCGCTCGGATCCGATTGGTTCAAGGGGACCTATACGGTTGAAATCGATGGCCGGGTCGTGGGGAGCGAGGAGTTCAAGTTTCGCACCTCGGAGAGCGGCTCGCTGTACGCGTCCGCGAAGGTCGAAGGGAAACATGCGCAGGTGACGACGAACCTGGAGCTGGAATCGGACGGGACCTTTCGGAAGTACAAGGACTTTGTGCTGCTTGGGACGCGCCGGAAGGGCGCGATCGGATTTCCGCACAAGGGGGGGATTCGGTTCGTGCGCGACAAGGAGACCCGGGGCAAGGACATCGATGACCTCACACCGGGTGAGGGGTTCGTCATTCTCCATTCCCGTGTGTTTCATCTCTACGGCGAGTTGAGCCGCCGGCATCTTCTGGGGCCCGCTTCTTCGACGTATTCCGTTCTCTGGGCGGACAGTCATTCGGTGGGAACCGTGCAGGTGTCGGCGATCGGTCCAGCGAGCCTGATGAAGAACGACCGGACCGTGGCGCTGACAGCGCTGGAGGTGCGGGGAGAGGGCATCAATGTGGTGGTGCTTGTCGATGAAGAGGGGAGACCCCACCGCATCGAAGATGGTCGACACGTCGTGACTCTTCGCGGGTACAAGAAGGCGTTTGGCGCCGCACCCGCGCCCCCCGCGGAAGTCCCGGCTCCCGTGGAAGAGCCCGCACCCATCGAGAAGCCGGCCCCTGAATCCCCCGTCGAATCTGCGCCGTCGCCGGTGGATGCCGCCGCGGCTCCCGACGTGGAGGAATGATGGCCGAGTTTCTCCAGATCATGGACCCCATGGATGGGGTGCGCATTGCCGAGGACACGACGTTTTCCTTTCAGTGGGAGGCGCAGGCTCGCGGGCATCGAAATCACCATTGTCTCGTGGACGATCTCAGTTTCAAGGACGGACGTCCGGTTGCACGGTGTCGGTCCCTGGAGGTCCGTCAGAGTCAGGGGGACCACTTCCGGTTCGGGGAGGAAGTGGAGCGACCTCTCGATTCGTTCCAATGCGTGATGATGCGGAAGGATCCCCCCTTCGACATGCGCTATGTGTTTGCGACACACCTCCTCAGTCTCGCGGATACCTTCGTGATGAATCGTCCGGACAGTCTCCGGAACGCGAACGAAAAGCTCTATGCCCTGGAGTTTCCGGAATGGACCCCTCCGACGGTCGTGACCACTTCAGTGGCGGATGTCCGTGAATTCCTCGCAGGGGTCGGAGGGAGCGGGGTGCTCAAACCATTGGATGGAGCAGGGGGCGCCGGCGTGTTCCGGGTGGATCAGGACTCTGAGAACATGAACGCCATTGTGGAGATGATGACGGACAATGGTCATCGTCTCGTGGTGGTCCAGGCATACCTTCCCGCCATTCGGACCCTGGGGGATCATCGAATTCTTCTGGTGGACGGGGAGCCCGTGGGTGGGGTGGCCCGGATCCCCGCACCCGGTGATCTTCGGGGGAATCTCCACGTGGGTGCCACTGCCGAGAAGATGACCCTCAGCGCTCGGGAGCGGGCGATCTGTGAGGCGATCGCTCCACGTTTGCGGAAAGATGGTCTGTGGTTCGTGGGGATTGACGTGATTGGCGAATACATGACCGAAATCAACGTGACGAGTCCCACGGGTGTCCATGAAATCAACCGGCTCGATGGGGTGTGTGTCGAGGCGCAGGTCATCGACATGGTGGAGTCGCATTGCGACTAGTCCTTCCCGTCCTCATGGGAGTGCTTTTCCTTCCGGTGATGGGGAGCGCTGATCCGTTTGAGGACCTTGTCGAGCGTGCGTTTCGATGCGTGCCGATGGGCGGCGGAGACGAGATCCCGACCCAGGGGCACCAGGTGCCGGGGATTGGAGTGTCCATCGGTCTCCCGCTGAGTTGGACTGCGCCCCTCCGCACGAGTCGATTCGATGCCACGGTGGCGAGTCCGGATGGAAGGACGCGCGTGACGATGACGCGTCAGGTGCTCACGACGGAATCGGTGGCATCGGTCATCCACCAGACGGAGCGCCGACATCTGGGCCCCGACCGACAATCCCCCGCCTGCGTGGAAGCGGCGCTCCAGCGATATCGCGTCGAGGGGACCACCGAGTCGAGTGTTCGACTTCATTCGGCGGGGCTCGCCAACTCGAATCATCGCAGGACGACCCATGCCCTTCATTTTCGTGTGAAGGACGCGTTGGTCAGCGTGATGGTGGAGGCGCGATGGGTGAGAGGTCGTCCCCCCAGCAGTGCGGAAACCGATGCGATTCTTCGGGGGATCGAGCTTCTCGAACCTCCGGCAGGAGAGCTCATCCCTTCTTCTTGAAGAATCCGGAGAGCTTGCCGAGCATTTCCTCTGCTCCGCCTCCGCCTCCGGTGCCGCTGCTCGCGGTGACTCCCTGCTTTCGATAGTCGCGAACCGCTTCTCGGGCCTCGGTGTCCCGCGAGTCGACCCCCAGAGCCCGTTGAAAGTAGCCGAGGGCCTTGCTGTCGTCTCCCTGCATTTGGGAGATGCGACCTGCGAGGCGAAGGACGTGGAGTTGGCGCGGCTCGAGCGTCAGCGCCTCGTCCAGGTGTTGCCACAGGGTCACCCGGGTGTCTTCGCGAGTGTCGTCTGGTGTCGTATCATTGGCCCAGACCCCCACGACGAGCGACCAGGCAAGATCCGCATGCAGGGCGGCGTCATGGGAGACCAGTTCCAATGCACGCGTGTAGAGCTTCTGTCCATCCAGTGGGCGGTCTTCCCGCATGGCGGTCGCGCCCTCCAGGCGAAGTTGATGGGATTCGCCGAGCACGACGATGGACGCCCTCATCTCGACTTCCAGTCCCACATGAGCGTGATAGGCCTCCCGGGACTCGGGAGCCAGAAGCACCTCTTCGGCCTTGTCGATTCGTCTTCGGATGAATCCCAGTGCTTTCTGAGCGTCTGCGCCCAGCATGGTTCCTGCGTGCGCTTCCTCCGAGTGACGCGTACGGAGGAGCCGGGCGGCCTCCAGAATGCTCGAACAGGGCGCATCGGGGGCGAGTCCAAAGAGGTCGTAGTAGCTCTGGGACTGGATGCGGTAGGCGGTTTCAATGAGGTTTCCATCCACGCCTGTGCCGAACTGACCCGGGATGACGGCTTCGGGTGCAGGTTTTGGCTCAGGGGGAGGTTCGATTTCCTCTTCAGCGCGCACCAGTGGGACGTTGAAGGGGTCGCTGGGGGTCATCGGCGCCGAGTCTGGAAGGGGTGGGGGAACTGGAGGAACAGCAGTTTCCTGAAGGCGATCCGTTTTC
>CAVOCR010000262.1:0-4267 GCA_963694245.1 Myxococcota bacterium | reverse complement strand
TTGGGCCCGCCCACATGGGCATGCCGATCAAGACCGAGGCCGGGGATCCGATTCGCCTTCAAATGGAGACGACTCGCAATATCGACCTTCCCGGGGTCCTGCCGTACATGTACATCGGTCTCGGCAATCAAATCGAGCATCACCTCTTCCCGTTGATTCCGCACCAGCGCATGCATCTGGCAGTCCCGATCGTGAAGAAATGGGCGGCTGCGAACGGGGTCCGATATCAGTCGATTGGCTGGATCGACGGATATGTCGACATGACACGCTATGTCCGCGACGCCTGGGAGATTGAAGTGCCGAGCGGTGAGACCGCTCCGGTGGAAGCAATCCCCACATTGCGGGCCGCCTAGAGGCGCCCTTCCTTTTCATGACTGTGGACCGTTGCCTTGAACCCTGAACACAGGTCGTGGCGAGGGGTCCATCCCAGATCCCTCCGAATCGCGCTGGTGTCCGCGGCCCAATGGGGTACCCGGAGATCCCGAAGCTTGTCCCGTGTGAAGAGCGTCGGCTTCTGAGTCCATCGTGCACGTTGTTCGTTCGCCCATGCGACAGGCCACGCCAGCGCCATGGGCAGGGGAACACGGCGGACCGTACGGCCAAATACCTTGCCCAGCGCATCCAGAATCTCCTGAATGCTGCGCGGCGCGCCATCATCTATCGCATAGACCGCACGTCCCGGGGCCCCATTTTTCAGGGCGAGAACGTGCGCTGAATGGACATCCGAACTGTGGATCCAGGAGAAGGTGCGACCCGCGTGAGGCAGAGGCGCCCATCCCCTTTGAGCGGCTCGGAAGAGGGGGAGAAGGCGGAGATCGTCCGGCCCGTGAATCGCGGGAGGCCGAATCACGATCGCCGCGAAAGGATTCTCCGGGGAAAGAACCAGGGTTTCCGCGGCGAGCTTGGCGCGTCCGTAGACGCTCCACGGAGTCGCTTCATCCTGGAGGCAGGGGTTCTCACCAGTCCCTGCGCTCCCCATCGCGGCATAGCTCGACGTCAGCACCACCCGACGCACCTCCTGACGATCCCTTCGGAGCTCCTCGACGAGGACGCGAGTGGTCTCCGTGTTGTTGTCACGCAGGTTCTGTTCGCGGATGAGGCGACCCCCTCCGGCGCAGTGGATCACGGCATCCATGCCCTCAAGCGCTCCTGCCAGCCCCTCCCCACTGGAAAGGCATGCGCTGCGCGTTGGGCACGCGAGCGCATCTCGTACCGCATCCGGGGAGTGCGGCCGGACCAGGCCGAACGGCGAGTGTCCACGCGCCTGGAGCGCGGGAATGATCCCTCGGGCGAGGGATCCGGTGGCGCCTGTGATGAGAACCCGTACCATGTTCCTCCAGAGACAGTTTCGATCGGAACGTGGAGTGGGGGCAACTCCCGCGGTCGGACTTCACGCAGGGAGCGGACGGGACATGCGAATACTGGTGACGGGTGGGGCGGGATATATTGGCACGCATGCCGTGGTCGAGCTCCTCGAGGCCGGTCATGGCGTCGTGATCGTGGACAATCTGTCGAACAGCAAGCGCGGCGCGCTTGAACGGGTCCACGGAATCACGGGATCGGATTTCACGTTTCACGAGGCGGACATCCGGGATCGGCGCGCGTTGACGGCGATCTTTGAGGAAGAGGACCTGGACGCAGTGATTCATTTTGCCGGGCTCAAGGCGGTAGGAGAATCCACAGACAAGCCCTGGGAGTATTATTCCAACAATGTCGCGGGGACTCTCACGCTTCTGGAAGTGATGGAGGCCCAGGGCGTGAGGAGTCTCGTCTTCAGCTCCTCAGCCACGGTCTACGGGGCGCCGGATGAAGTGCCCATCCCCGAAACAGCACCCATCCGAGCCACGAACCCCTACGGTCACTCCAAGGTGATGATCGAGCAGATCCTTCGAGATTTGTCGCAGTCGGATCCCCGGTGGTCGGTGTGCCTGCTCCGGTATTTCAATCCCGTGGGAGCGCACGCAAGCGGACGCATCGGGGAGGACCCGAACGGCATCCCGCTGAACCTGCTCCCCTACATCACCCAGGTCGCTGTGGGGCGTCTGGAGCGGCTCCGTGTGTTTGGCGATGATTACGACACTCCGGATGGAACGGGCGTACGGGACTATATTCACGTGGTGGATCTTGCGCAGGGGCACCTCGCAGCGCTGGACCGGCATCGGGGCGATCCCGGCTGTCATGTCTACAACCTTGGCACCGGCAAGGGGACTTCGGTGCTGGAGCTTGTTCAGGCATTTGAGGAGGTGACGGGTCGCTCTCTCCCGCGAGAAATCGTGGGGCGGCGACCGGGAGACATCGCGCAATGCTATGCCGACGCGAGCCGGGCGGAGGCTGGGCTGGGGTGGCGTGCAGTGAAGACGCTCGAGGACATGGTCGCGGACTCGTGGCGCTGGCAATCGGACAATCCCCAGGGCTATCCCGACTGAGGCTCCGAGGTGATGGGCGAGGGTGAGGAGGTCTCCCCCCCGACCTCCGTGTTCAGGAATCGATCCCAGAAGATGTAGGTGGCGGCGTAGTTTCCGTCGTGTGGCCGCGAGTGGTGGAACCCGTGGTGTCGTGGTGTGCCATACCACCAGATTCGCTCGCCAATCCGACTTCGACGGCCTCCGTGAATGGAGAGTTCGTGGATCGTCCGGTAGGCCGTGTAGGCGAGGAACACCCACGCATTCAGGTGTCCAGTCAGGGCATACAGGGACGCGAATCCAAGAAAGGGCCCCGCGCTACCGCCCATCCATTCGAAGGGGTGCACGTAGATGTATTCAATCGGGACCGGGGCGTGGGCCTTGTGGTGAATTCGATGGATCGCCCGGTAGACGGCACGGTTGAGGTGAAGCCAGCGGTGATAGAAGTAGAAGATCGTGTCATCGACGAGGGACACCCAGAGGAGCTGCGCGCCTGCGATGAACCACGCGGGGGCCCCCCAGTCAAAGATGCCTTCGAGGAAATGCAGGCTGCCGAGGGAAAGGAGGAGAAGGGTGGCGAGATTGAACCCGATGAGCGGCAATCGTTCAAGAAGCGTGGCCCGGCTCGTCAGAGGCTGACCCGTCGAAGTCGCCGATTCGGATCCGGCCACCCAGAGTGAAAGACCCAGGCCAGCGCTGTTGATCGCGAGCATGATCAAGGCTGTGAGCAGGACGATGTCCTGGGGCATCCGGGACCTCTTGCGTTCGCACACCCATCGCGCGGGACGTCACGGGCCGAACTGGCCGTACGCGTTGGAAAGACATAAGGTGCCATGGATCGCCGTCGTCTGTCAGCCCTGAGAGATGTTGCGCCGGCAAAGGAGAAGATGTGATGGAGGAAATGCCGAGCCTGAAGGATGTGGAGGACGCCGCGAAGAGGCTCAAGGGCAAGGTGATGCGCACTCCCATCTTGAGTTCCCGACTGCTCAACGAGAGGCTCGGTGTGCAGGTCTTTCTCAAATGTGAAAATCTTCAGTTTGCGGGGGCATTCAAGTTTCGCGGCGCGTCGAACGTCATCTCCCAGTTGACTCCGGAGGAGCGCTCCCGGGGGGTCGTCACACACAGCTCCGGGAATCACGCCCAGGCGCTCGCGCTCGCCGCAAAGCGCGCCGGGATCAAGGCGGTGATCGTGATGCCCGAGGGATCCAACCCCTACAAGAGGGCGGCGACAGAGGCGCATGGCGCGACCGTGCTCACCTGCGAAAACAGTCAGGCGGCCCGGGAGGCGATGTGCCGCGAGGAGATGGATCGCGAGGGACTGTTGCTCGTTCATCCCTACGATGATGCGCGCATCATCTCTGGCGCGGGCACAGCGGCGTTGGAATTCCTCCAGGAACGACCGGACCTGGACGCGATCGTGACCCCAGTGGGGGGCGGTGGGCTCCTTTCGGGGACCGCCACGGCGGCTGAAGGGCGGTGTCCCGTGTATGGGTCGGAGCCCGAAGGGGCGGATGACGCCCATCGCGGGTTCACGAGCGGGGAGCGCGTGAGCAGTCAGACGCCCCACACCATCTCGGACGGACTCCGGACATGCCTTGGGGTGTTGAACTTTCAGGTGATACGAGCGCGGGTCGCAGGGATTGGCCTGGTGACCGATGACGAGACCCTCGAGGCCATGCGGTGGGTGAAATTCCACACCGGGCAGGCGATTGAGCCGTCCTCTGCGGTCCCCATTGCGGCCTTGCGCAATGGCTCGCTCCCCGTGTCAGGCAAGGTGGGTGTCATCCTCAGCGGGGGGAACGTCGACCCGGCGCTCTTTGAATGACCGTCGCTATTCACCCTCGGCAGGATCTTCGGCTTCCTCA
>CAVOCR010000261.1:0-4268 GCA_963694245.1 Myxococcota bacterium | reverse complement strand
CGAGTGGCAGGAAAAATCAAGAGACACCCCGTCGACTCCACCAGAAGCGTCCCTGCGGCGAAGAGCCCACACAGTCCGGGTTGATGCGCCATCCACACGCGTAAATCCGCAAGCAGCCCCACCTCTCCGACACCCCGCTCGAAGATCAGAAGCGCGTGGACATCCCCCGAGGTCCACGCCCAGCCCATCGCCGACCATTTCGAAATCGCCGAGAGCGTGAACAAGGCCCCCACCATGCCAAGGGCGAGCGCGTGTCCCCAGCGATCCCGCTCCTCCTCCCCCTGACCACGTCGAAGGAAACGGCCCACGAGGAGCGCGAACAGAACGACGGCCGGAAGCATCTTGGCGTGGGTGGGGACCTCGCCTCCTCGGACGCACAGCTCGATGAAGGTGGCGAATCCGAGCAGAAGAAACACGATCCAGCCCGAGAGAGTCTCCCGGCGACGGAGCGTGAAGGAAGCCAACGCGAGGAGATGGATTCCGCTCATGCCGACCCAGACTGCCCGAGAAGTGAAGATCTCGAGATCGACCCATAGCGCGAGACCCCGAGGCTCCATGAACCCCTCCCGTCCCATGACAAGCCCGATCTGCGCGACCCAGCCCATCATGAGAGCGAGCGCCAACGCCCACCTTCCCGCAGGAATCCGCCTCATGGCCGCCTCCAGGCGCGGCCCTGTTCGACCGCCATGAACGGACCGAGAATCGGGCCCGCCTCCCCCATCTCCACGGGGCGGAAGCCGACCTCGAAAAGACTTCCATCGCCCTCGGGTCGAGGCCCCTGACGGTCCATTTGACTCCGGATCTCCTGAACTCGGTATCCCATCGAGAATGGACGCCCCTGGAGCGGTCGAATCCGGTCCACCGAGATCCCTTCGACATGGTGCAGGCTTCCACAGGCGACCTCCTCGCCATCCATGCGACACAGCAACACCTGGCTGGAGGAATACCCGGTCAATTCGGAGTACATCGGGAGACGTGTGAAGGGATACCACTCCCCCACCAGAAGAGAGAGCGCGAGATACGCGAGGAATCCTCCGAACGCGATGACGACGGAACCTCTCGACTTCAAGGCGCCTCTTCTTCCAGGCGCACGCCGCGGAACGTGCCCCGCTCGACCCGGCCGCATGTGATGGAGGTGAACGTCCCGGAATAGGCGCCATCCGCCTGCATGGCGCCATCCATTGTGCCCGAGATCGCGCATTCCCCCCCGGAACTGGCCGTCACGCTCAAGCGTTTCCCGTCCGCATGCCACGTGTTGATGCGACCCCCACAGGAGAAGAACGCACCGCAATCCCGTTTCGGAGACCAGAAGCTCCCCAGGAAGAAGCCATTCTCAGGCTCGCCAACCACCCGCAGAAGCATCTCCCGCTCGCGTGCGGGTTCCTTCTCGGTGCTTCCCAGGAAACGCCAGGTCTCCCGTCGGACCTTCGGGCCAAAATAGAGGCGCGTACGGATCACGTCCCTGTCCACGAGAAAGAGTCGATCGGGTCCACGCTCGACCGCGGCCATCGCCGGCGGCATGGGACCGAGAGGCGTCTCCAGAAGCGACTGGTCCCCCTCAAATCGACAATCCGTCTCGTCCAGGTTGCGGAGCAGATCCCCCTTCACCATCCGCCACGTCCCATCAAATCCGCAGCGCGCGATCATGTCCTCTTCCCGCCACGTCCCGTCGGCCCGAAACACGAGGTGCCGATCGCAGCTGAACCACTCTCCCAGAAAGGGGGACGTCCCCGACGTCTCCTCCTCTGCCTGCACGGCCGGCGACGGGGGGAGTTCGGAAGGCGCGGGAGCCACCTCGGTCTCTGACTTCGAGACACAGCCAGACGCAAAGAGGCATCCCAGGGAGAACAAGAGAACGAGGACAGGGGTGGCAGAACGCATGCGGGCATCCTACCACGCGGCGACCCAGGCCGAAACCCAGCCAATCATGTCATTTCATTCGCGTCATGTAGAGAATATACACAGGTTGGATCGCGGGAAAGAGGACGGAAAAAGAGACTCAATCGCCTCATGGAGGCCGATTTCCAACCATCCGCCCTTCTGGCACGCGACTTGCGATGAAAGGGAGTATCAAGACGGAACGACCCGAGCGGGAGAAACGAAATGCGAAGATGGGCAATCGGAGTGATGGTGTTTCTGAGTGGAGCCGCTGCTGGATGCGAAGCCGGTCCAGAGCCCCTGGGGAAGGGACCCGCTGGCCTCGAGGGCGCGCTCGCGATCTGTGGAGACACCCCGTGCGTCATCCCTGCCTACGCGTTCGCCGACAACCCCGAGATTCTTCCCATCCACTCGGGAGACTCGCTCGGAGTGTTCGACGCCGGACAGGGCGGCGTCGCGACCTGGATCACGATCGTCGCAGCCAATGTTCCCGCGGACAATCCGCTTGTCCAGATTCAAATCAAGGCCGCGGACGAGTCCTTGAACATCCCCAACACGTTGAAGGTTCCGTTTGAACCCACGGTGAAGAACGCCTACGTCCGCGATGGCTACATGATTCAGTTCACGATGCCCTGCTGCGCCGACAATTTTCAGGAGACTCCGGCCACCCTCGAGGTGACGCTCTTCTACGACAGCTGTGACGGGGCCCCCGCGGAATGCGGGAAGGCCTGCGACCTTGGAAGCGGATGTGCCTCTGGCTATCTCTGCAACGGCGAGACCTGCCAGCTGGCGCCGATCATCACCGAGATTCCCATTTTGCTGGATGAGGCTCCCTGGCCTCTCTAGACCCCATTCACAGGGTTATTTTGACCAGGCCCAGCTCTGTGAACGGGCGCCGGAGATTCCTTCGGCGCCCATTTTTCATTTCGGGTGCAAACAGAGTCCTGGCTAACCCCGGTCGAGAACCCCGACGGTGACCTCAAACCCCTCGGGACACATCTCCAGCGCATCGGGATAGGCGATCCAGCCACGACTCGAAAGCGCCTCGTTCATCGCGTCCACGAGAGGGTGAACGCCGAGATCCAGGAGCACCTCCAACATCGCATCCACGCTCTCGGAGTTGGATTTCTCCGTCACGCAGAGAACCCCCACCAGCTCCTCCCCCTTCCAGCGCACGCCCCATTGACCCGTCGCGCCCAGATCCTTGAGATCCCGCAGGCGCTCCAACCACTCGCCTTCGACCGGTTCAAGAGGAATTTCCGAGTGACGGGAGATCACGGTGCGCTCTCCCGTGTTGAGGTCGAGACTCGCAGCGAGGAGATCGTTTCCAGCAGGCGATGTGAAGGGGTGCGCCACGTCCTGGAGATCGTCAAGATACAGGCTTGCTGTCTCTCGATCCCGGATATCCAGCATGACGCGGACCTCGGGGTCGACCCCCTCCATGAATGCGGCGATTCCGGCGTCGGGCCAGGTCTTCTCGATGCGCCGTAGCCATCCCGCTCCCTCTCCCACGGACGCGATCGTCATGCGCAGAGGGCCCTCGGCATCCACGGGCAGCACCGGGCCGAACTTGAAATCCAGGATATGACGCGCTGCAAGGGACCGGTTCAACAGCCGGGACGTCAGGGAAGGCAGACCGTCCGGGAAGATGCACCGCAGAAGTGTATTGACCAGTTCCGGGTCTCCCGTGCGTTCAAAATCGGCGGGGTTCAAGCTCATCTTCCACTCCTCCGGGTTGACGGAGCAAACTAGCACAGCCCTTCTCATTTGCCACTCTCCGCCGCCTGTCAGTGGTTCACCCTGCGGCAACGTCCTTCCCATGCTTTGTGCGCGCGAGGGCGGTGGTGTATGCTCTTCGGGACCCTGGACATCAACCGCACTGCTTCCGTCCGAAGCCCGTGCGTCCATGGCGAGGTGGACATGATTCGTGGCTTGAACAGCATCCTCTTCTTCGTGTGTCTCTCCCTGATTTTCGCCGGATGTGGCGAAACCACGGATCCCGCGCCTCCGGGTCCGCCGCCCACCACGGGCGACGAGACAGGAGACACGAGCGACGAAACCGAAACCGAAACCGGCGCGGAATCAGGCGTCGAGACGGAGTCGGAGACGGGGGACGCCACCAGCGACGAGACTGCAGATGCGACAGGAGAGGAAACCGGGGACGAGACGGGAGAGGAAACCGGGGACGAGACGGGAGAGGAAACGGGAGACGAGACAGGAGAGGAGACGGGTGGCATCGCCTGTGACAGCAACGCCGACTGTGCTGTGCTCGAACCCGCCGTCTGTCAGCTTGCGCTCTGCGACGAGGCCACCTCTTCCTGCTATCTGAAGGACCTCATCGCCACTCCCTGTGACGATGGAGATGTGTGCACGGAGAAGGGCATCTGCGA
>CAVOCR010000260.1:0-4279 GCA_963694245.1 Myxococcota bacterium | reverse complement strand
GATGCAATCGCCTCCTCCCGCGGGACACGCATCGAGTCCGAGGGGGACTTCACCGCTGCAGTAGTTGTCGCCGTCCAGGTCGCAGCCTTCGTCAATCTGGCCGTTGCAGTTGTTCTCAAATCCGTCACAGGCCTCCGGCTGACCGGGATTTCGGAGGGGGTTCTGGTCATCACAGTCCCCTGCCTGTGTCGCTGTCTGGTCCCCGAACGATTCACACGTGCAGAGCCCGGTTCCCCCGAGTCCGTATCCGTCGTCGTCGATGTCCTGGAAATACACGGTGCAACCGTCGAGACCGTTCTCAGCATCCACGCCGTTCGCGCAATCATCATTCACGCCATTGCAGACTTCGGGGGCCTCCGGGTGGATGGCCGGATTTCCGTCTTCGCAATCTCCGTCCAGCAAGGCCGTGTAGTCGCCACTGGGCGCACAGAGGCATTGACTGTCCCCCGTCGCGCCGAACGTGTCGTCGTCGCCATCGTGGAAGTAGACGATGCAGCCGATATCCGTTTCGTTGTCGATCCCGCCGATGCAGTCGTCGTCCTTTCCGTTGCAGACTTCCGTCGCATTGGGATGGACGTCAGGGCTCAAATCATCGCAGTCTCCAGCGACAGCGGACCAGTTCTCAGGCGGGGAACAATGGCATTCGCTGGCCCCGGCGCCGAAGCCGTCGCCGTCCTTGTCGTGCATGTAATCGGTGCATCCCTGGGCCCCCATTTCATCGACGACGCCATCACAGTTGTTGTCCACACCATCACAGACCTCGGGCTTGTCTGGAGCGGCATCGGGATTGTCCGGTGCGCATTCCTGATCATTGTTGAAGCCATCGCCGTCGATGTCTTCATCACAGGCATCTCCTGCCCCGTCCTGATCCTGGTCTTCCTGGTCGGGGTTGAAGACGTCGTCACAGTTGTCTTCGAAGTTGTCGTGGTCATCTCCGTCGACGTCGTTGACGCATTCGTCCCCGATTCCATCTCCATCCGAGTCCGTCTGTTCGGTGTTGGGATCATTGGGACAGTTGTCGATTTCGTCGCCGATTCCGTCGCCGTCATCGTCGTCGTCCTCGCAGTTTTTGAGTCCGTCGCCGTCGGGATCGGGGAATCCCTCGTCGATCTCCCCGTCGCAATTGTTGTCGGCTCCGTCACATTCTTCGGGGGAAGGAGTCTCGGCATCGCAGAGGATCTCCTCGTCGTCCCCGCAATGCTGCGTTCCAATGCAGGTCCCGACACCCTCCACCGTGATTTCGCAGACTTCACCCGCGATCCCTTCGTCCACGAGCCCATCGCAATCATTGTCGGTTCCGTCGCAGAGTTCCGCGGTGGGATCGAGCGCAGAGCAGAGCGACCATCCGTCGGCCCCGAGGCAGATTTTCTCGCCATAGCAGTGTCCCGCGAGATTGGCGTTCAAGCACGGTACGGAGGTGCCCACCAGATCCGTGCTGCAGACGCAACTTTCCGTCACAGGCGTGCATTGGGAAAGGGCTTCGCCCGTATGCGTCACGGCATCGGTGCAGGCAAAATTCGGAGGGCAGTCCGCGTTGTCGCTGCAGGAGCTTCCACACCAGAGACCGCTGCTGCCCACTTCAATGCAGCGGTCATCTTCTCCGCCGCACTCGTCGTCGCTCACGCAGGCCGCGCACAGCTCCGATATCACCGGGGTGCAGACGTAGATTGCGCCTGATGCCTCGTTGATGAGAGGAAGGCATTTCCAGCCGCTTGGACATTTCTCCAGGCAGGGGTCCGTGCACACGGTGCCCGCCTGGCCCGGGATGCACCAGCCGCTTGCGCAGTCTGAAGCGTCCTCACAGGGACATCCAAATCCCGTCGGGTCCTCGTCGCAGTTCTCCGCCGGTTCGGGGATGTCCACATCCGCAGTCGGTTTCGTGCCGCCCCCCTCCGTGTTGGGGTCCCATCGGGGCACGTCCGGATCGTCGCTGTCCAGGTCCGGACTCGCGTCGGAGGTGTCTGTTTTCTCCCCATACGCGGGTACCGACTCAGCACATGCCTGACCGAGGAGAGACGCCGTGGTCAGCGCCAGCAGAAGGAGGAGATTGGTACGCAACATCGTACTCCGGGAGTGCTACAGGGTTAGGGGGAGGTCATGGAGTGGCGGTGGCAGCCACTGCCTCCATGTTTTGAAGAACAGGGGTGGAACCACTCTCCGAGCTCTTCAGCGTGACTTCAACTTGAAGGAATCGGCCCGTGACATCGAGTGGGAGGAGATTCAAGGGCATTTCGGCTGGAGGGTAGGGCCCCTGCACCGCCGAGTAGGCGACGCCCCCAAGACCTCCGATCGTATCCGCAGCGCGGTAGCGGAGTGTGATTTCCGTGCCCTCGGGCTTCAGGGTGCTCGCTGAAATCTGGACCCATTGCGTGGGCGCTTCTTCCCAGCCGTGGAACACATGGGTGTAGATGCCTTCCGGTGCAGTGACGGTCTTGAGAAGGAATCCGGTCATGTCGCTGTATGTATATGGCGACGAGCCCACGGGGACCTCGTTGAGAACGGTCATCGTGTCCGGATTGACGCGTGTCGCACTGTTTCCGCTTTGATTGACCACCCACACCATGCCGCCGGAGTCGATCGTGATGCCCACTGGGAATTTCCCGCTGCCGAGGGACGCATATCCCGTGGCCGTCATGGTCGCCTTGTCGATCCGCGCCACGCGATTGTCGGTGTCGAGTGCGACGTAGACGTTTCCGTCGGTACCCGCGACGATCCCGCGTGGGCGCGAAAACGCGAGGGCCACGCTCGCCCATTGGCCATTGGAGGGGCGGTAGCGCCAGGCGACATTGTTGTTGCAGCAGTTGCCGATCCAGACGTCTCCTTCCTGATCGACGGCGATGCCGTAGAGGTTGTTTCCGTTGGGATATCCAATGTGCTGCACGGAGCCGTTTGAGGGGTCGACTCGGGTGAGGGCCGCGTTGGAGCGGGCGGCGACCCAGATGATCCCGCTGGCGTCGATCGCGAGACCGTAGGGGTGGACTCCGATGGAGATCGTCTGAACGACCGAACCCTCCGGCGAAATGCGGATCAGGAGCTGCTGATTCCAGAAGCCCACCCACGCGTGATTCTCCGCATCGATCCCGATCGCTCGGGCTTTGTTGACCCCGCTTCCCGGGTGCATGTTGAACGCGATGCATTCATCCTGACCGATCGGGAGTGGATTCGCGTTTGTGCTGGTCTCCACGACTCCGTTTCCGTTGAGGTCGGGGCACGAAAATGGGTCGGCGATGATCTTCACGACCTTCCCGTCGCCACGACACGCCGCCCAGCCGTTTCCGTCGAGATCGACCGCGGTGCGCGATGGATCACTGCAGACCTTGTAGCGTCCGACCTCGAGGCCGGATTCAGTGTCGATTCGGGAGATCGTGTTCTCTGGTGAATTGGCGGCCCAGAGCATGTGGAAGGAGAAGGCAGACGATTCGAGCGCGAGATCACCGTCCTCGTTCACCCCCATTCCATTGATTCCATCGGGGTCCCAGTCCTCTTGCCCCTGGGCACCGACGTCGAGAACACAGACCGGTGTACAGCCTCCGCAGGGAGAGGCGACTCCATTGTCGACGCCTCCGACACAGTCGTTGTCGATTCCGTCACACACTTCGGGGATGCCCGGGTGGATGGCTGGATTGGTGTCGACGCAGTCCCCTCCGCCGTTGGGGCAGACCGCTGCAGCGACGCCCCCGGGGGGGACCTCGCCAGCGCAGTATCCGTCTCCGTCCGTGTCGCAGTTTTCGTCCGTGAGCGTGTCGCAGTCGTTGTCGATTCCGTCACAGGTCTCGGTCGCTCCGGGATGGGCGTTCGCCGCGTTGTCGTTGCAGTCGCCGCTGGCTGCCGTGTCCCAATCCCCGGTCGGGCCGCAGAGACATTGTTCGGTGCTGGTGGGGCCGAATCCGTCGCCATCCAGGTCCTGATACAGATTGGAGCACCCGGCGTTGTCCTGTCCGTCGTCGACGCCGCCTGCGCAGTCGTTGTCGAGCCCATCACAGGCCTCGACCCCGAGAGGATTCACCGTTTCATTGTTGTCGTTGCAGTCGCCGCTCTTGTCGGCCGTGTAGTCTCCCTGGGGGCCGCAGAGGCATTGGCTGTCCCCGTTGGCGCCATAGCCATCCCCGTCCGTGTCCTTGAAGAGGTCCTCGCATCCCACGGTCGTGTTGTCGTCGATGGCGCCATTGCAGTCATTGTCGGCGCCATCACAGACCTCGGAACCCACCGGGGAGGCCTCGGGGTTGAGGTCGTCGCAATCGCCTCCAATGGGGCTCCATCCACCCGACAAGCTGCATGC
>CAVOCR010000259.1:0-4287 GCA_963694245.1 Myxococcota bacterium | reverse complement strand
GCGTACGGCGCTCGGAATCCCCCCACGGGGTTTCGGGGACATGGCCTTCCTCGAGCACATGCTCGCCTCGTTGAAGCCCACGGGACGGATGACCGTCGTGGTACCGCTGGGAGTTCTCTTCCGAGGAGGGGCTGAGGGACGGATCCGAGCGGCAATGCTCGAAAGGGACCTCGTGGAGGCTGTCGTATCGCTCGGGCCCAATCTGTTTTACGGAACGAGCATTCCCGCCGCCGTGATCGTCATCCGACCCCAACGCCGCCGGGAGCGCGCTGGCAAGGTGCTCTTCGTCAACGCGTCGGCGAGTCTGCATGAAGGGCGCAACCAGCATCGCCTGGGCCCGGAGCACGTCGAGCGCATCGTCACCACTGTGACTCGTTACGCCGATGTGCCCCTCTTCGCCCGGGTGGTGGATCATGCCGAGATCACCGAGAACGACCACAACCTCAACGTCTCCCGCTACGTGCAGATCACCCCGCCTCCGGAGCGCATCGACGTGGCGCGGGAGCTGAAGACGCTCCGCGAACTCACGCGGGTTCGCGATCGGGCGGAGAAGAACATGACGACGATCCTGAAGGAGATGAAGCGTGGCTGAAGCGCCGCTCCCGGTCGGATATCGACGCCCTCCCGGAGAGGTTCCGAGAGGCTGGACGCTCACACGTCTCGGCGACGTGGCGGAAGTGCGCTCAGGAGGAACGCTCCAGTTCACGAAAGAGAACGATTATGTGGACGCGGGGTTCCCCGCGTTCAGCGCAGCAGGACCCGACGGCTTCGTGCGGGAGTTCGAGTACGACCGGGAAGCGGTCATCGTCCCCTCCATCGGATCCATCGGACGCGCCCATGCCGCGTCGGGGCGCTGGACCAGCCTCGGGAACACCCAGGTGATTCTCCCGGATCCCACGCGGCTCGACCCACGCTTCCTCGCCCACCGCCTCGACGGCCACGATTTCTGGCCGACAAACGGCACGGCGCAGCCCTACATTCGAACCGCAGACATGCCCCGTTGCTGGTTGATACTTCCCCCCCTCGCGGAGCAGCGACGCATCGCGCAGGCCCTGGACGCCGTCGACCAGGCCCGGGAAGCCGCGAACGCCGTCGTCGCATCCAAGAGCCGGCTTCTCGTGGGACTCCGAGACGAGCTGATGACCCGCGGCGTGCAGAAGGGCCCTGTTCACGCGACACCCATCGGCGAGCTCCCTGCGACGTGGAGGGTGGAGCCGCTGGGAGATCACATCACGTTGATCAACGGCCGATCCTTCACGCTGAAGGAGCTGAAACGCACAGGACGCACCCGGGTCATCCGCATTCAGAATCTGAGCGGAGGAGAGCGCTGGCATTGGACGGATCGCACGCTTCCGGAGCGCCAGTACTGCACTGAGGGCGATCTTCTCTACACCTGGTCGGGGACCTTCGGGCCCCATCGCTGGGAGGGGGAGCGGGCGATCTTCCACTACCATATCTGGCGCGTGGTCCCGCACCGGCACCTCGACCCGGATTTCACCCTTTCGCTCCTCGAGCATCTCACCGCGCGGATCCGGGCGACCTCCCAGGGAGGGCTGACGATGCAGCACACCACCAAATCCGACATGGAACGCCAGCTCATCCCCCTTCCGCCGCGTACGGAGCAGGATGCGATCCAGGAGGCGCTCTCGTCCGTTCGGGACTCCCTGAACGCGGAGAAGACGCGAATTCTCCAGCTTCAAAAGGTGAAGACGGGCCTCGTCCAATCCTGGATGCAGGGGGAGCGGTAGACTCCCGGAACGCCCTTTCCTTGCGAGTTTTACCGCTTTCGGGCTACATCCATGGCTCAATCACGGAGAAATCATCATGCGCATCTTCCTCTCGCTCGCGCTCCTCGCGATGTTCACGACCGCCTGCTCTGACAATGAAGGAAGCAGCTCTGAGACGGGTCTCGCCACCGCCGGGGAGACCGGCGTGGAGACCGGCGTCGAAGGCTGCACCAGCGACGCGGACTGCTCGTCCGATCCCTTCTGCGAGGGATCCATCGCCTACAGCGGGAGCTTCGGCATCTGCGTCCTCGAGACCGGCGAATGTGAGATCGCCCCGGGCGAGCCGCCCGTGGACTGCGCGGAGCAGGGGCACGAATGCGTCGACGGCATGTGCGAAGCCGATCGCCTCGGTCTGGACACCGAAGAAGAGACCGGCGAGGAGACGGGCGAAGAAGAGACGGGCGAGGAGACTGGCGAGGAGACCGGAACCGAGGAGACTGGCGAGGAGACTGGCGAGGAGACCGGAACCGAGGAGACTGGCGAGGAGACCGGCGTCGAAGGCTGCACCAGCGACGAGGACTGCTCCTCCGCGGATTATTGCGATGGCTCCATCGCCGTCACCGGGAACGTCGGCACATGCGAGCTCACGACCGGCGAGTGTGAGATCGCGCCGGGTCTGCCACCCGTGGACTGCGCGGAGCAGGGGCAGGAATGCGTCGAGGGCGTGTGCGAAGACGACGAACTCGGACTGGAAACCCAGGAAGAGACCGGCGAGGAGACCGCTGGCGAAGAGGTCGGCGGAGAGGAGACCGGCGAGGAGGAGGTGGACCCACCGAGCTCGGCGGACGTGACCTGGGCCTCGTTTTTCGGATCATCAGGAGCCGAGGACATCAAAGGAGTCGCCGCAGACTCCAACGGGAACCTCTATCTGACGGGGGCGTACGGCGCCGACTTCGTGATCGGAAACGTGACCTTCACGGCGACCCAGCCGGGCAGCGGTCACATGGACGCGTTCGTGGCGTCCTTCGCGCCGAACGGGGATTTCCGCTGGGCGCATGGATTCGGCGCGGCGGAGGGCGACACGCCCTTCGAGATCGCGGTCGACAACGCGGACAACGTGTATGTCGCGGGATCCCATCATCAGGATCTGACCATCGGAAGCGAGACGCTGCTCTCGAAAGGTTCCCAGGACATCTACGTCGTCTCGTACGCCGCGGACGGCACGCAGCTCTGGGCGAAGAACTGGGGCGGGGAGTACGGAGAGACGCCGCGCTCGCTCTCGGTGAACGCCCAGGGGGACCTCTTCATCACGGGCTCCTACAACGGGGCGATCACGGCGGACGACATCACGGTGGAGTCGGTCTCCTCGACCTTCTCGCTGCTCTCGGACATCTTCGTGCTCGCCGTGGACGGCGCCACGCAGCAGGCGCTGTGGGTGAAGGTCTTCGAGGGATTCGATCACGACGTGGGCACGGCGATCGTCGCGGCGGGAGACCGCAGCTGCGTCGTGGGTGTGAGCTACCGGAGCAACCTGATCATCGGGGATGAGGCCGGCACGGTCTTCGAGGCGGGCAACAACTTCAACATCGGTCTCATTCGGCTCGACCCGGACGGAGACGTGATGTGGGCGAAGGAGTGGGGAGGCGCGGGCTCCGAGGAGATCATCGGCATGGACCTCGACGACAACGGCAACATCTACCTGACGGGGGTGTTCTCAGATGTCGTGAACTTCGGGGGCGCGGACATCGTGGGGGATGACCCCGGCGTGCACGACATGATGCTCGTGAGCTACAGCCCCGAGGGATTCCATCTCTGGTCGCATGGCTTCACGGGAGGCGGGTTCGACCAGGGCCTCGACCTCGAGGTGCGCGATTACGGCGTGTACGTCTCCGGGCGCTTCAAGAACGACCTGAACTTCCAGGGCACGATCATCAACTCGCTGACGGAGAACTACGATGTGTTCGCCGCCCGGTTCTCGCGGATCGACGGCTCCTTGAGCTGGGTGAACACGGCGGGGGGTCTCGGGGACGACCAGGGGACGGGAATCGGCCTCGGGGGCGACGGGAGCATCTATCTTGCGGGGAGCTACAAGTCACAGTTCATCGTGAACGGGACGACCTACGAGAGCTTCAACGTCGACTACATCGACGGCTTCATCCTGCGCTATCTCGAGAACTAGACTAGAAGAGCGCCTTCGCGACGAGAATGGCGGCGATGTTCATGCTGCCGGCCACCACTGCCACAAGGACAGCAATCCTGCGGGACTCTCCCTGAAGTGACTCTGTGGCCCCGGAGAAGTCGAGTTTGAGGTTGCCGCGCTGCGATGTGATCGCTTCCGACAGTTGCCCGACGAAACCTCCGGTCGCATCGAGCGCCTCGACCCGCAGATGGGACACGCGGGCATCGATCGTCTTTCCCGCGGTATGGACCACCTCCTCGAGCTCCTGGCGAGCCCGTACCATGTGTTTCTCCAGCATCGCATCGATGTCCTCGAACTTCCGGTCGACGAGCGCCTCCGATTGATGAAGCGTCTTCTCAATATGCTTGTCGAGCAGACCAT
>CAVOCR010000258.1:0-4300 GCA_963694245.1 Myxococcota bacterium | reverse complement strand
CTTCGGATACGACACCGAGATCTACGACTGGATCTACGATCAGATGAATCCAGCAGCGCCCACGGAGCGAAAGAAACTCTCCGTCATTGCCTTCAGCACGGACGGCGAGGAGACCATGCGCTACAACTTCAAAGGCGCATTCATCACTCGCTACAAAGGCCCCGCTCTCAACGCCACCTCCTCCGAGATCGCGTTCGAAGAGGTCGAGTTGGCCTATGACTATTTTGAGTTCAAACCCAGGTAATGGGATCACCGTCTGGAGTCTACCACCGTGACACCGACCGCCAACGGCACAGGGAAAACCGAACTCACTGTCGGTGAGTTGGCGGAACGGTACGCTCAGATTCTCAGTGGACGTGCTCCCATCGCGAGCCTGGGCGGACAGGAACGAAACGATCTCCATGCTCTCATCAGCACAGCCGATCGCCTACGCGCTCGGCACGCGAACTTCGCCTCACAGTTCCATGAAGGAAGGGAGGACCAGAGCCTCTCGGGACAGCTCGCGGAACGATGGCTGACCTCCGACCTCGTCGGTGGATTCGAACCCCTCATGATGACGGACTGGGTTCCCGGCACCGCGTTCTCGGAGAATGTCGGCGCGGGGTACGCCCGCCATGCCTTTGAATCCAATCTCGACGTCCTCCAGCTCCAGGCAGCGGCGACCGCTCCATTGGACGATCACTACGCCGAGAGTCATCTCGTCCGAAGGGCCGTCCGCCAGCAGGCCGTGCAGCAGTCTCCGCGATCCCTCGCGCAGATTTTTGCGCCCAACACGAGCCCGGAGGAGAGCCAGGCGCTACTGGAATCACTCTGGGCGGATCCCAGCCACACGTCTGCAGACACGGGACCCCGGGATTCCGGCATCAGCCGCATCCAGCCCTATCCCCGGGCCATGAATCGAGCCGGGAGCCGCATGATCCCCGGAACGCTTGCCCGCGCTGCCCAGATGTGGACCGCCACGGGCGCGCCCGAGATGCTGCGACTCATGAGTCCTTCCGGCGCTGACGATGAAGCCATGACGGGCATCGGGAGCGAGAGTTCGACTGGGACGCACGCCAGGCGGGCTCCTGGACCCATGACACTCCAGACCATCGCTCGTGCCATCGCACAAACGCGGGCTCACACGGGCGCGACGACCACCCAGATGATCACGCCTCCCGTCGGACCGATGGGCTACGCTGGCGGTGGAACCCGCGACAGCCTCCTCGAAACCCTCGCGACGATGGGGCCTCGCGACCGCCCGGACACGGCACATCCCGGTGCAACAACACTGGGAGCGAGCCTCGACCTCCAGAACATGGCGTCTGGAATCCCCGCAATCTTCGAAGCCATCACGGGCTCCAGCCCCGCCCTGGACCCCGCCTCCGGGTTCTCCGGGTACGATGCCCTCGAAGCCGCCTGGGTCTCCCTGCAGCCGACTCGAATGAGGGACGAGGCCATCCTCGGAACCCGCCACAACGCGACACCGCTCGCCGGGTCCCCTGCGGTTCCAACCGCTCACCGCCCGCTGTCCCCAACGCTTTCAGGAGACCCACTGCTGGGGAAGACCGTGCCCGGCGGGGGCAGTCGTTGGGTCACCCCCCAGCCCATCTCTTTGACCACCCTCGCGCACGCGGCGCGGATGGGCGTTTCACTCGGTGGAGCCGGAGACGATACCGCCATGGGCCCACTCAGTCCCATCGGCGCCCACCCCAGCTCCATTCTGGCAGCGCTCGCGAGCCCCCTTGTCGCGGCCCCGTCCTCGGGCGAATCGAGCGGTTTGTCGATGGCTCGCCAGGTCATGCAACTGCCCCTCGCCCACATCCACGGGACACCTGGCGCCAGCGCCTGGAGCGGCGAAGCGCACTCCTCGACCCCATGGAACCCTGCGATCCCGGAATCCGCCTCGCCGATTTCAGCATTCACGGATGGACTTCTGATACGGCACCTCCAGCAGGGAGCCGCCCTCTTCCAAAGCCCCGCGGCCATGGCGACCGCGCTGAACGCTCCAGCCTCGATGGCCGAGGCGCTCGTGAGTCTCCACCAATCACGCCTTCCCACGGGAGGTGCCCAGGCGCTCACGCCATTCTCTCCGCCGGGCCTGACACCCCACACCATGCCCGCCTCGCAGACACTCCAGACGCAGATGGGGGGACCCTTCGTGCCGGCGTCCCACGCCCTGGGTCAGGTCCCGAGCAACCGGGCAGCAGCGCCTGCTGCAATGCCATGGGCACTCGCTCCGAACCGTGCAGCGTGGACCCATGTTCAGCGCGGGGGAATCGCCCCTCGGGCCGCCATGCCGCCCATCGGCCTCACGGCACGGCATGACACGACCGCCGAGGGAATCATTCCGTCACCGATGCACATCGGACAGGGGGGACGCCGAGTGAGCAGCTCTCCGATTTCGAACGTCATGGAGGCTGCGCCAGGCGTCTTCATCACCCAGACGACCGGTCGCCCCGGACGCGCCATTCCCGGATCGGCGGAATATGCGGCCGCTCCCGGCGAGGGATGGAGCCCTCGAGGCTCTCATCAGAGCATGCAAATCGCAGCTCAGGTACTCCAGCAACTCGATCTCGCCCAGAGTCCTTCGGCACCCATTCCCGAAGGAATCGTCGGGGCATGGGATGCCGCTTCCATGGATCCCACGCTTGTCCAGATCGCACAGTCCGCGTCTGGCGCGGGCGCCCTCGCGACCCCTTCTTCTGCGACGGCCATGCGGGCGGCTGCGCCCTTTTCCGCCGCAGCGATGACATTTTCAGGGAGCGGATCCGACCGGGTCATGCCGCCCGCGCTCCGCTGGAGCCTGATTCACCAACACGCTGATCGGATGGCGACCGCCCAGCCGATCCGGTCCATGAGCTCCTCGCAGGGCATCGGCTCAGCGCAGGCTCCTCGGATGGCACGAGCAGCGCAGTCGAGTCTCGACTTCTCCCTGCCCCATATCGCCAGCCTCTCCCGAAGCGCCCCCGCCTGGCTCGACAACATGGCGGACAGTGGACCGCTGGCCGACATGCCGGTTGCAGGAGATGTTCCCACATTTCTGGCGCTCGCTGCCCAGACAACAGCGACCTCTCCTTCAGACAGGACTCGGGGAGGGATCCTGACCGCCCGCCCCATGGGAGCGGGGATCCCAGCGCTCTCGGGCCAGGACAGGAGAGGCGACAATGCGGGTGCGCTCCCTCACATTGGGCTTCATGAAACTCTGCAGGCATTGATCAGCCAGCAACGCGGAGGACGAACGCCCAGTTCCATGCTGTCGAGCGGAGGCAGCCGCTTCTCCTCGGAAATGCTCGTCCGCATCGCACGGGGAGTCGACGCACTGGGTCACGTCCCCGGCGATCGACCCTCTCCGACCTCCCGCGCAGAGCGGGCCCTGGACTCGGAGATGCTGGCCACCGTGGACAAGACGCTCATCACCCCCGCCCGACAGGCAGGCTCCACACATCCAGGAAGCGCCCAGCTGGCCGCGATCACGAAAACCGCCATGCGCTCGGCGCGCTCGACCGCCCCGAGCCATCCACTCATCGCGCCCGTTGGCCAGGCAATCGCCGCACAGGCCCACCTCTCTCGGGAGGACGAGGCTCCGAAGGCCGCAGAGGCCGCGCAGGCATCTCAAGCGGGAGAAAAGCAGGCCAGTCCCCAGGCAGCCCCCATTGACCTGGATGCGCTCGCAATGGAACTGGCCGGAAAAATCAGCGCCCGAATGAACCGGGACGTGGAGAGGAGAGGAAAATGGTAGATTCCACCCTTCAGAAGGCAAAACTCCAACCGGTTGACAGCGACGTGGAAGCCGTCGAATTCATGTACAACCCCGCCAACATCAAATGGCAGTTGAAGGTGAAGTGGGAGAGTGAAAATGATTCGGGTTCGGACAACCCCTCCCTGACCTATGGAGGAGGCGAATCACGGACGCTGACCTTGTCCAACATCATTTTTGACACTCTTGAAAGCCGAGAAGATGTCCGCCATGCGCACATCGACAAGCTGGAGCGTCTGGCCCAGCGCGACAGCGAAGGAAAACATGTCCCTCCAGATGTCCTGCTCCTCTGGGGAGAGTTCATGAACGAGGCGGACGGCTACAACTCCCCCAAATGGAAGGTGGAGTCCCTCGATTTCGACTACACGATGTTTCTCCCAAGCGGTCGTCCGGTCCGTTGCAACACCTCCATCACCCTCAAGGAGTGCACGCCTGAGTGGGAGCAGCAGGAGCAACGTCCCAATCAGAGCCCAGATCACTCCAAGCTCGTCACCGTTCGGCGGGGAGACACGCTTCAATCGATCGCGCATGGAACCTACGACACTCCGCGGGAGTGGCGGA
>CAVOCR010000257.1:0-4324 GCA_963694245.1 Myxococcota bacterium | reverse complement strand
CATCCATCAAAAAAGGCATGGGAAAGGACTTGCTGGGATCCGTGACTCTTTCGGGCCGCATCGTCAAAGGCGTTCGAATGAAGCCTGGATGGATCGTCGTGACTCCGACGCCGGTTCCCCTCAAATCCAGTCGAAACGACTCCATCATCGCGCTCAGTCCTGCCTTGGATCCGCAATAGGCCCCGGAGAACGGGAGACCGCGCCAGGCCGCAAGACTGCTCACCCCCACGATTCGACCGCTCCCACGCTCCACCATGGTGGGCAACACCGCCCCAAACGCATACAGCGCACCCAAGAGATTGACGCGAAGGACGTATTCGATGCGATCCACATCGATCCGTTTTGCCGAGCAGGACCCGTCGATTCCCGCGTTTGCGACCATGATCGCAGGAGAACCCATGGAATCAGTCAACGTGCGGATTGCCCCTTCCAGAGCCCCCCGATCCGAGACATCGGCGACCGCGAATTCGGCCTTCACACCGTGTTCCCGAACCTCCTCGACCAAATCCGTGAGCAGGTCCTTCCGCCGAGCGATCAGCCCCACATGCGCGCCTTTCTCAGCGAACACGAGCGCCATTTCCCGTCCAATTCCACTCGACGCCCCTGTGATGAATACAGTGCTCCCCTGAATGTTCTCCACGCTCTCACCTCCCTGCTCAATTCCCTTATCCCATGCTCACACCATCCCATAAAGGACGAAAGCCCTGAGGACTGTGCTTGATTCGAAGGTCTTCCCGTGTAAGGGTGCGCCCGTAATCGCGTGCGGAAGCACAGGTATCTCCGCGCGCCGCGTCCCGGACGATCGCCCCTATCGGGCGAACACGCCCCCCTTCAGCAGAACCCCTGGAATTTCCACGGCGCGTATTCTGAACGGTGGAGAAGGCGCCCGGGCGTAGCCGGAGAAACATGGACAACACCGATCAAGAAGACAATGCCACTCCAGAAGACACCACCACGGTAGAGGAAAGCACTCCCCGGTTCGATGAGCTGGGGCTGGATCCACGACTTGTCATGGCCACTGTCGCCATGGGATTCAAAATTCCCACGGCCATTCAGGTGGGTTCCATTCCCATGGCTCTGACCGGAAAGGACCTCGTCGGCGCCGCACGAACTGGAAGTGGAAAAACCGCCGCATTTTCACTCCCCATCCTCCACGACCTGCTCGCACGGGACATTCACGCGGAGAGCCGCCGACCTCGGGCGCTGATCCTCGCTCCGACGCGGGAACTGGCTCTCCAGATCGAGAAGACGTTCATTGCTCTCGCTGCCGAGACCCCGATGCGTACAACCACCGTGGTCGGCGGAATGCCGATGAATCCACAGATCGACGCCCTCAAGGCCGGAGTCGAAGTACTGGTCGGAACCCCGGGGCGCCTCATTGACCACATGGAGCGACGCACGGTGGACTTGAGTCATGTCCAGACCTTCGTGCTCGATGAAGCGGACCGCATGCTCGACATGGGATTCGAAGAGCAGCTCAACGCGATCATGCGGGCCATCCCAAAGAAGCGGCAGACGATGCTCTTCTCGGCCACCATTCAAGGCGCGACCGCACGGCTCTTCCGAACCTCGGTCACGGATCCCCTCATCATCGATGTGACGGGAGATGTCGAAGAGATTCCAGACGTGGACCTGAAATGGGTCGAGTTGCTGGAAACGGACAAGCGCAAGCGGCTGTCGGAAATCATCGAGAAAGAGGACGGCACAATGCTGATCTTCCTTCGGACGAAACAACGCACGCACATGGTGAACCTCTCCCTTCAACAGGAAGGCTACGCGACCACCGAAATCCACTCAGGCCTCGATCAAAAACAACGCAGTCGAGCGCTCGAAAAGTTCAGAGATGGGAGTGTCCGGATTCTCGTGGCCACGGATGTCGCGGCGCGGGGAATCGATGTGGAAGCCATTGGTCACGTCGTGAACTTCGACATGCCCTACGCTCCCGAGGACTTCGTCCATCGCATCGGACGAACTGCACGTGCAGGGCTCAAGGGAAAGGCCACCAACTTCGTCACGGTCGGAGATCGCGAAACGGTGAAGCAGATTCTTCGTTACATCGATGACCGAAGCCCCAGGATCGAAGAAGACAAACCCAAGGCTCCCACCTACGGTCGCCGCATGCGTCGGGACCCGAAGGCCCGCAGGGGTTCTCCCAAGCAGGGAAAACGCCTGTTCTAGAATGCATCGGAGTCCCTTCCCGTGACGACGACCCGCCCCACCCTGTGTCCGCGCTGCAACAAGCTGGTCGGCATTGGTGTGGACACATGCCACCATTGCGGATCCGGGCTCGGCACCAGCAGTCGAACTGTCCACGACTTCCTGAACTGGTTCCGAAGCGAAGGGGGCAATCTGCCCTTCTGGCGTATCATGTTCGGGTTGAATGTCGCCCTCTACATCATGGGTCTCGCGGCGACAGTGCTCTCGGGAGAACCCATCATGAACGGGCTCATGGGCGCACTCGGTGCCAGTGATCTCGTACAACTCCGCATGGGGCTCCAAACCAACGCCCTGGTGGATGCCGGTCAATGGTGGCGGCTCGTCACCTGCACCTTCCTCCATGCCGGTATCCTCCATATCGGCTTCAACATGTACTTCCTCCTCCAGGTGGGCCCTTCCGCTCATCGAATGTTCGGAAACTGGGGATTCCTCATCCTCTATGTTCTGGGTGGAGTCGCGGGTTCCCTCACCGAATACATGATGGGCAACCCGGTCCTTGGCGCGTCAGGTTCGATCATGGCAATGCTCGGAGCGCTCGCCGGCGAAGGGATTCTCCGCCACAAGACCTGGCGGAACCCCCTCACCCGGGAAATGTTGCGCATCATCGCCTACGTCACCGTGTTCGGAGTGGTGATCGGAAGCGTGGCCCACGGCGCGCATATCGGCGGATTCGCGGGAGGATGCGCCATCCTCTTTCTTCTCGCCCAGGTCATGAAACGAAAGCTGCGACTCGCCTTCAGCGGCCTCGCCTACGGCACGGGCCTGCTCGTCGTCATCTCCCTCGGCATGATGGCCATCAGCCCCCAACCCCCGGATCCACGAGAGGCGTCGCGATGCGTGATGCTCTCGGTGAACCGACTCCTGCAAACGGGAGGACCCGACGCACCCGAAGTGAAAGCCCCCGCTTGTCTCCTGTCCATCGAGAAGGAGACGCTCCCACACGGAGTGGAGTCACTTCTCCGCGATCTCTCGAGTCTCTACGCGCAAAAGCGGGGAGGCGGGAATGTCATCACGACTCAAACCGCGCTCATGGAGCTGATTGAAAAGAGACGGGAGACCTTCGAGTCCCTGGGACTCGCATTCGGCGATCCTCGGAAATAGCCAGAGGGAAGTCCGAGACCTCTTTGCGGAAGTCCCCGAACATTCACACCACCAGATGGAAGAGCACGCCGTGCGGACGGCTGCGAACGGCGGCGCCAGGGGGACTACTCGTCCCGGGTAAGAAACCCCGGGATCAACGCCCCTCCGCGACGGTAATCCGTCAAGACATCCTTCGTCGCCGAAAACGGAGCCTTCAGGACGTTCCCAACCGTTCGCTCCTCGGAATCGACCGCAGCGTGAATCCAGCGCTCAAACGTTCGCCCTGCGATATGAGCGGGGAGCATCCAGAACGAGCCCATGCTGGGCGCCACTGGAGTCGGCTCAGCGGGACGGGGGACCCATTCCTCCGCGGGAGCCTCCACCACCGGTTCCGACTCCACAATGGCCGGATCCGAGGTGGAAAACACGGGATCAGAACGCTCCGGCACCACAGGTTTTGGCGCCTGGGGCGTCGAGCGAACCGGCTCGGAGACCGGAACCGCAACTACGGACGGAGTCGGCGCCTGTTGCCCGCCACGCACGACGGGAAGGTCTGGAACCGAACGGTGTGGGTGTCCACTGGAGAGGACCTCCGCCATCCAGCTGGACCCGGTCTCGCCTTGAAAAGAAATGCGGCGTGCCACATCCCGAAGCATCGCGATCGCGCCCAGGTCAACGTCCAGACGCTGATCGGACGTATCATGACGATGCCATGTCCGCGTGCCGCTCGCGGGGACGTCTTCCCCTTCACCAATCACCGAAGCGCTGATGACCGCGACATCCTCTCCTTCAAAGAAGGGATCTGTCAGATCCGTCAGCCAGCGATCGGAATGGGGACGACTTCCCACGGAAAGGAACACCAGAATATCGCTTGAGGCCTCTTTCGCTGCTCGATCACGTCCCTCGTTGGCATGCGCACCCGCCGGCATCGAAATGCCGCGGACGCCTCGAGGCAGATTCACTGGAAGCTCGGCTGCAGGAGCCAGAACGAGGATCTCCACCTCCCATGGGCAATTCTGATCCACCA
>CAVOCR010000256.1:0-4325 GCA_963694245.1 Myxococcota bacterium | reverse complement strand
GGGATCTGCTCGGGGGAAGGCGGCATGCTCCCGGAGGAACAAAGCGCCAACACCCGCTATCTCTACGAACTGGCATCGGGTCGTTTTGGATTTGCGTGGGATCTCATGCCGAAGGTTCAGGCCTTCCACTTCAAGACCGGTCAGGGCACCAAGACGGGAACTGGCGGCCACCTCCCGGGGCACAAGGTCGTCGGAAAGATCGCCAGGGTCCGAGGTCTCCCCGAAGGTCAGTCCGCGATTTCTCCAGCCACCTTCCCGGAATGGACCGACCTCGAAGGATACCGGGAATTCGCAGTGGAACTGCGCGAGAAGACCGGAGGCATCCCGGTGGGAATGAAGCTCTCCGCCCAGCACATCGAAAAGGACATCGATGCGGCACTCGACATTGGAGTCGACTACATCATCCTCGATGGACGAGGAGGCGGCACTGGCGCGTCACCGCTCCTCTTTCGGAACAACATCAGCGTCCCCACGATCCCGGCCCTTGCGCGCGCACGCCGCCATCTGGATCGTCTCGATCGACCCGACGTGTCCCTGATCATCACGGGTGGGCTCCGCACCGCCGCGGACTATTTGAAGGCCATGGCATTGGGCGCCGACGCGATCGCCGTCAGCAATGCTGCACTTCAAGCCATTGGATGTCTGGGAATGCGCGCCTGCGAAACCAACAACTGCCCCGTGGGGATCGCGACCCAGCAACCCCATCTCCGGGAGCGCCTCATCATCGAGGAGTCCGCGAAACGGCTGCATCGGTACTTCCACGCGACCGTGGAGTTGATGAAGGTCCTGACGCGAGCATGCGGTCATACCCATCTCAATCAACTCAACATCGAGGATCTGACCACCTACCGAAAGGATATCGCGGATCTGGCAGGAATCCCCTATGGAGGGGTCGGCTGAGCGACGCCAGTTGCCCCGCGTAGAGCGCACTCATCCGCTCCGAGAACATTCCCGAGCGACACACTCTTTCACTGAACTGAAATCAACCGAGTCGGCGCAATCGGCCGGGGCGGGGCTTCCGCCATCCCTGGCGTCGCGACGACACTCGAGGGGCTCGCATCTTGGAGGAGCTGAGACCTGAGAAGGCTCGGCGCAATGCCGAGAAGCGACGCATGAGCGTCTTGCGAAGTTCAGTCACTGGGTGTGTGCTTCGAATCAACGCGGGCCTCCTTGGTTTCGGACACTAACCCCGGACCCAGGACGCGTCAACAACTCGGTGAGAAAGGATCGCAGCACCTCATCTGATGAGATCACCGTTCCTCAAGAGCACATTTCACAATCCGCGAAATCGCTCTTGGAGAGAGGGAACCTGTGATGCGATGACCCTCCACAAGAAGCGTCGGTGTCCCCTCCAACTCGACCGCTTCTGCGAGCGCGATCCCCTGCGCGATGACCTTCGGAAATCCCTCTTCCAACATGCAGGTCTGGAAGTCCTCAAACGAAGGCACCACGGTCATCGCGATTCCGCTGATGACATTCTCTCGCAACGAGTCGCTGGCATGAAGCGCCGCGACCATCGGACCAAACTGGCCCTGCCGATCCGCACAGGTCACCGCTCGCGCCGCCTGACAGGCATCGGGGTGAAACTCCTCCGGAACCTTCCGATTGCATTTGGAGTCCAGGGGGAAATGCGCGAGCACGATTTCAACAGGGTGAGAGGCGGAAGCCGCGTATTCCTGAACATTCGCCCAGAGCCGCCCACAATACGGACAGGCCAGATCAGTGATCTCCACGAGCCGAACCACCGCTCCGTCTCTCTCCTGACCCACGATCTTCCGCGGGGAATCCTGGAGAAGCTTCTCCAGAGCCTCAGGACTCAGGAGCGGGCCCGAAGACATCCTGGTACACACACCCTCCACTTGCGCATCCTGCGCCGCCTGCAAATCACCGAGGGCGTACTGGTATGCAAGGGTGGAGGTCGTTGTCGCCAGCGCAAACACCCCCACAGACAGCCACCCGATGGGGCGAAGAAGCGACTTGAAACCCATCCTCAATGCCGCGAGGACCGGACGATCCCGCACCGCCCAGGCGCACCCCCACATCAGCCCATTCAATCCATACCAGGCCACGCAGAATGGACAAAAACGCCCCTCCACAAACGAAGCCGCCGCCATCCCCAGGGAGGCGAGAACGAACGCGGTCGCAAGCGTGAGGATCATGCCCCGAACCGCATCATGCTCCAGACGTCGTCGCAGGAACGCGACCATCACGAGCATCACCATGACGAACGAAGCCGCGAACCCAAGGAGCGCCACGGGGACTCCGAAGACGCTTCCGAAACGTCCTGCTGTGACCGAACAACCGTCGCTCGAAAGCCCCGAACAAATCCCCGTTCCAACGCCCTCCAGGAGGTATTGCGCATGTTCGATGGTCAGCATGCCTCCATTGATCATCGCAAAGACTGCCAACCAGCCAATGGCAAGAATCCAGAGCAGGCGACGGCGGGAATCGGAGGCGATCATGCCAGGGTCCTTGGATGGGGTAAACACAGCCCCGGCGTTCTGCCATACCCCCCCTGCTGGCGCAAGGATCAGCAAGAATCTGGACCCCCGCACCCGAGCGATTTAGACTGGGGTCACGAGGGGAGGGATCCGTGATCAGTTGGAGCAACACGAGCACGCTGCATGGAGAGGACGCAATGCATGCGCCCGGCCTCCACGTATATGCTCGAACACGTGCCCAACAAGGGCGTCACGTCGGCAAATTGATCGGCGGGCGATTCCTCATCGAAGAGCGTATCGCCGAAGGAGCCGAGGGCATCGTGTACCGGGCGCACGAACGTCATGACCCGAGCGCCTGGGCCGTGCTCAAAATCGGCTACACCCCCGTGACAGACACCCTGTGCATCGATGGTCTGCCGATGGATCCCATTCGCAGGGAACATGCCATCCTCTCATTCCTCGACGGCGACCGTTTTCCGATCGTCTATGACGCTGGAAAGGTCGCGGCAGGTCATTCTTTCGTAGCGCGAGAACATTATGATGGACTGACATTGGCCCGCGTTCTCGCCCGCGGCCACAGATTGCCTGTGGAGACCACCTGCTGGCTGGGCAGGGAATTGCTGACCACTGTCCGGGAGCTGCATGCGCAGGATGTGGTTCATCGGGACATCAAGCCCGCAAACATCCTGCTGACAAAGCTGGACGGGAACGCTCTCGCGCTCCGACTGATTGACTATGGAGCCGCTTGTCGCATGAGTCGGGAGCCGCCGGAGAATGGTCTCGTCGGGATTCCCTCGGGGACGCCCGCATACATGGCCCCGGAGCGAGCTCGAGGAGAGGCCGGAGGCGCCGCCGCAGACATTTTCGCGGTAGCGGCGATCTGTCATGAACTCTTGACGGGGCTTCCGCCCCTCGGCGAACTGGCCTTCGACCACATGCGAGCGAGAGAGATTCTCGCCACCTCCGACCCCCTCCCGATTCCACATCTCTCGCTGCAAGACGGGCAATGCCAGGAACTGACAGACGCGATTCAAGGCGCTCTCTCCACATGCCCGTGGGATCGACTGGATGCCTTTCCATTCATGCGAGATGCGCTTGAGAGATACGCCACGGAGCCCGCAGAAGAGGACCGCCTGCTGGATCACCCAGCGACCATCCGAGGGATCCCGGACACGGTTCCTTCAGAGGGAAGACGGCCGTGGTACGGAGCGAGCGAGAAGAAGAAGGGAATGACAGGGGACGAGCACTAGAGACCTGAGACAATCCGCCAGCCGTCTCCTTCCCAGGAAAATGCCAGCTCATTGAAGTCGTTCAGAGTCTCCCAGCCATCCTGGCCCCCCTCGGAGAAGAGGAACCGTATCCGCTGTTCGAAACGAGCGAACGCGCGATCTCCAGAGACGCGTACTTCCCGAAGACGCAGGTCGATGCGGACCTTCTCAATGTTGTCGGAGAGAATCGGCAACATGCGCTCCTGCACCACGCGATACCCGTAATCATCGGATCCAACATCAGTGGTCGAGTTGTTGTCGAAATAATCCGGGCTCACGATCGCAAGAAGCGCATCCGTGTCTCGCTCTTCCAACGCACGCCGATACGCCTGAACCACGGCCCATACGGCCAGGTTCGCGTCGGACGCCTCCACCGTGGAGTTCGGGATCTGGCGAGGTGCACAGCCCAGAGTCATCCCTGCGATACACGCGACGAGCAGCACACTCAAAATCCGAGTCGGAGTCATGTTTTCTCCCTTCCAGTCGTGGTGTCGTCTTACGGCACCCATGCGCGCGCTGTCAAGAATCCCAGCCCGCTGCGGGGCCATGATTCCGACGATTTCAATTGCATCCAGCGTGCCAGAACGAGGCCGTGGTCCGGTTCGCTGCCACTCGG
>CAVOCR010000255.1:0-4327 GCA_963694245.1 Myxococcota bacterium | reverse complement strand
CGGAACCTTTCGCACGGTCCGACTCGCTGGAAAACTGGTCATCGATTGTTCGAGTCGCTGTGCAAGCTCCAACAAGCCCACCTGGAGATTCAGCAGATCATGCTGCACCACCACGGGCTCCAACTCGGCAATCGCTCCCTTGCTCGCATCGTAGAGAAACACGTGCATGCCGTATCCCTCCTTGCTTCGGGAGATGTAGGTGTAGATCAGGAAATTCACGAACGCCTTCGAACAGAAATACTGGGCAGCGCGCCGAAAATTGGAGCCGAAGTTCCCACTGTCGACATAGCTCATCAAGGGTTCGGGATCGATGAACTCTCCATCGACATCCGACATGTCCTGCTGAGCGTCCTGAACCAGAACCGCGGAAATCGACTTCTCTCCCCCTGTCGCTGGCGCGCTCTCCATCTTCCCAAATGGCAGGAAGCCTTCGCGCTTCACCTGAATGAAATGACGCCCCTTCCGAAGATTGTTCAAGACGGCTGGGGTGCGCCCGCTGGGAATTCCGTCCACGAAAACCGTGGCCATCGGAGGAGTGGAATCCACCCGAATGGAACCCGGCTCGAAGTTCCCCTGCTTCTTGCGGACTTCCTTCAACAGCGCGAGAAACTCCGGCTCGCTCTTGTGCTTTTTCGGATCCACCTCGGTCCGGGGACGCATGGAAATGACCCGCTTCAGCGCTTCGCGTGCATCCGTCTTGTAATCTCCACGCCAGCTCGCGATCCCCATCTGCATCCAGGCATCGACAAGCTTGTCGTAATCCACCAGGTCCACGAAGTTGGACTCGTAGAGCTTGATGGCCTTCTGCAGACTCTTGATCGCTCTTTTGTAGCGCCGATCCTGAATGTCATCCTTGCCCTTGAAGACGAGAGTGTCGGCCTGGTCCAGGTCGCTGTTCTTGACGATGGTCGCGAGCTCCTTGCGATCGATCGCGATGATCAGGTCCTCCTCCTCCAGCACGTGCACCCGATCACTGACCTCAAGAATGGCGTTGAAAAACTCCGTAATCTGAACATGGGCCACCGACGACACGTCCGGGGAGACCGCCGTATCGAATCGATAGACACGAGAGCGCGTATCGCCTGAACGAGGCTGTGCTTGAACCGAATTCGGAAAAGCCGGAATGAGCAGGGTCCATGTGAACAAAACAGCTGTCCAGAGGGCACTTGCTTGAATCCGGGGGGGTGTGGAGTGTTTCACTTGATCACCTGCTGCATCATCCCAAACGAGCTTCGGGAAGCACCGCAACCCCCCGAAAAAACAGGCGCGGAGCCTACCACTGGTAACGGGACCAGATCAACCGGACGGTGATCTCTCAAGTGGCCATCGAAACCGACCCGTGCGAGGATCGGCCCATGAACACCGATGTTCCTCCACCCCATGCGACCGCAAACCGTCGCGGCATTTCACTCGAAATACTGGGACTCTTTGCGGCCAGTGTGCTGGCAATCGTTGGATTGAATCATCTCGGCCAGCTGCATCCACTCCTGCTGGAAAACACCCAGGCCTTCGCGGCCCTGATGTTCATTGGCCTCCCTCTGTGGGTTCTGCGACGAAAGGGCATCAATCCCCTGGCCTGCGGAATTCGATTCGATGGCATGCGGGAGCAGGCGAAACGCGCCTCCCTGGTCGCGTTGATCGTGTTTCCGCTCTTCATGATCGGGAATCACTTCGTGGAACTCGAAACCCGGGGACGCACGCTCACTCTCGACGACCACGTCGCATGGCGCTGGCCTCTCACCCTCCAGGGAAGACCCTCTCCCGTCATGGAAAAGGAAGATTTCACGGTCTACTCCAACCGCGAGAAGCTGACGGTCCTCTGGAGCCCGCCAGAGCGCGGTGAAGAGCGCCAGGTCACCCTGACCTTCGATGCACCCATTCAATCCGCACACGTGGTTCAACCTCGAGAAAACGCCGTGTTGGAGGGCGCACGATGTGCGACACCCCTGACAAAGCCCTCTCCAACTGAACTCCATGTCCAATCCAGTTGCGCCGCTGGAGTTCGGGTGAACGCTGCCGATGCGCGTCACGTGTCCATTGAACTGGATTCCCATCGGACCTCTCCCAGTGAAGTTCGTATCGGCGCGTTTCGATTGGAAACCCCTGAAACGGACTTCAATCGTTCCTTCTGGTGGATATTCGAGCTCCTCCTCATCCACATCATCATGGTGGGAATCCCCGAAGAGGTGTTTTATCGAGGCTACATCCAGACCCGGCTTCAAACGATTCTTCCTCCACGCTGGCGGCTGTTTGGAGTGGAGGTCGGCCCCGCGATTGTCGTCACCAGCATTCTCTTCGCCCTCGGTCATTTCCTCATCGAATTCAATCCATGGAGATTGATGGTGTTCTTTCCATCACTTCTATTCGGATGGGTCCGGAATTGGACCGGCGTGATCGGAGCCGCCGCGATCGTGCACGGGCTCTCCAATGTACTCCAGCAAGTCGTTTTGGGGATGTACGCGGGCTAGGGGGACTCGCCGTCCGCGAGAATCCGTGCGCCTCTCGCATCAATGGGCGCCGCCCAGGCCTCACCCGTCATGCCTTCCTGCTGCAACACTTTCTCAAGAGCAATCGCCACACGCTCTGCCGCAGACTCACCCCGAGTGAGCGCGAACAGAGTCGGCCCCGAACCCGCGATTCCGCTCGCGACTGCGCCCGCAATGCGCGCCGCTTCCACGAAGGCATCGTACCCGGGAATCAGCTGCTTCCGGTACGGGGTGACCAGTGCACATTGGGTTGCTTCGGAGAGCTCCTCCAGACAGCTGGTGTGAAGAGCATGCACAAGGAGCGCGAGGCGCCCGGTGTTCGCAATGGCATCCGCCATCGGAACGACGCGCGGAAGCACCGCTCTGGCGTCTTCAGTCCGCACGGATATGTTGGGATGGACCAGGGCACACCACAGGTCAGTGGGGACTGGAAGCGAAACCGCCCGAACCGGCGGATCCGGTGGAATCAACACGATGCCACCCACCAGCGCGGGGGCAACATTGTCCGCATGCGCCGTACCACATGCGACGGCTTCGGCTTGTCTGCAGGCCTCCAGAAGCTGATTGACGCTCAAAGGCTCTCCCAGAAGATGGTTCACAGCGGTCGCAGCGGCGGCGGCACTCGCAGCGCTGCTGCCCAATCCACTTCCGAGAGGCAAGCCCTTCTCCAGTCGGAGCCGAATGCCCGCACCGGTCCATCCAATGGCTTCGAGAACATGCATCGCGGCAACACCCGCCGTGTTCTGGGAGGCCTCCTGCGGAAGAAGCCCACCATCACCGGTGATTTCAACCATCTCCACACCCCTGACTGCTGGATCCAGCCAGGCCTCCACCACGTCACCTGGAGCCGAAATTGCGAGACCCATGACATCAAACCCAGGGCCGAGATTGGCGAGCGTCGCCGGAGCGTATGCGCGTATCGAAGAAGAGATGTTCATGAGCGCATCATCCGTCCCCGGAAGAGAGCCCGCAAGAAAGCCGACAACTCCCGGTTTGACTCCCTTGGGAGGCTCTCCTATCCTTCGCCACCGCAGGACGGACTGATGAGCAGCGCATTGAAGAACGATGAACTGATGACTGGCACCTCCATGCCGCTTCTTCGTGAAGAAGGCGCCGAAGTGCCCACTCCTTTTGATACCGAAAAGGACACTGCGCCCCCATTGGTGAGCGTCGTCATTCCCGTCTACAACGAGGAAATCATCCTCGAAGATTCGGTCAGGGGACTGATACGCGATCTGGAACGCTTCGCTTTCTCCTATGAAATCGTCCTCGCGGAGAATGGGAGTTCGGATCGCACGCTGGAGATCGCGCACACACTTGCAAACGAGCTTTCACAAGTCCGTGCATTTCAAAGTCCCGAACCCGATTACGGCCTCGCGCTTCGAATGGGGATCGAGAGCAGTCGCGCCGACTACATCCTGTGCGAGGAGATCGACCTCTGCGACATCGATTTTCATGAACGGGCACTGAGCCATCTCTTCGCGGGAGAGGCCGATCTGGTCGTCGGTTCCAAAGCCCTCGCCACCTCGCGGGATCAACGCCCCCTCTTTCGACGAACAGCCACGCTGGTCATCAACATGCTCCTCCGCATCTTTCTGGGGTTCCGGGGCACCGACACCCACGGGCTGAAGGCCTTCCATCGAGCGCGACTTCTCGACACCGTCCATTCGTGCATCGTGAATCGCGACCTCTTCGCCTCTGAGTTCGTGATCCGCAGTGAGCGGGAGAAGTTCCGGGTGATGGAGATCCCTGTCGACATCACGGAGAAGCGGCCCCCAAGTGTCAATCTTGTCAGTCGGGTTCCGCACGTTCTTGCCAACCTGGCGCGACTCGTCTGGGTC
>CAVOCR010000254.1:0-4341 GCA_963694245.1 Myxococcota bacterium | reverse complement strand
AGGCCCTGCGTCTGAAGAACCTCCTGGAGGGGTTCAAAGACGGGCCTCCAGTGTGCCTCGAGGACTTACATGTACCGGTTTTCGAATCCGCGATTGTGGTTTGCCACTCTTCTCTTCGCCGCCCCCTGGACGGCTCATGCTGCGTCCGATGGCACAGTGGATCTCGTGCCCATCGCGTTCGACGCCAACGTCGCGCAATTGACCGTCCAGTACACGGTCACTGTCGAAAACCAGGGGACGGGCACCTCCCCCCCCTTCTTCATCGACGTCGTGACCGACTCACCCACGACTCCAGATCCCGGGGACCACGGATACCCCTCCCTGGAGGTGGCCGGTCTGGCAGCGGGAGAGCAGAAGGTCATTCAACTGCCCGACGTCTCGAAGATGGAAGGGAACTACCTCTCCTGGGCCGTCATCGATGCCCCCAATGCCGTCGCTGAATGGGATGAAAACAACAACGGAATCGGCCCCATCGACGTCGCGGTGGATCCAGCCGCGATCATGCCCATGCCCGATGTGTTCGTCTCCAATGTCACCGTGACAGAGCCCGGAGATGGAAGCCTGAAATATGCAGTTGAATTCCACAACGGGGGTGGACAGTCCGTCAGCGAAGATTTCCGCGTCCAGATTTACTGGGATTCTCCCTCGCAGCCTCCCTTCGGAAGCCTTCCGGGACCGAATGAGGGGAAGAACTTCGACTTCTGGTCCACCAACGGCGGATGGCTCCAGTCCGGAGGTTCCAAGACGGTCAACTTTGTCTGGACCGCCCCCCCCGCGGACCTTCACAGGACCTGGATCCTCGTGGACAGCGCCCAGTCCCTGACGGAGTCCGACGTCAACAACAATGTCCACGGGCCGGTGGTGGTGGACATGGGGCCGAGCAGCGCCCTCCCCGACCTCGCCGTGACCAGCGCCTCTGCCGAAGTGGATGGCTATACGATCACCTACACGGTGGGAGTGACCAACAACGGGGCGGCGAATTCCGCCCCCTTCACGATCCATGTGTTTGCAGGAGATGCCGAAGCCCCCGATCCACATGCGGGCGACCAGTCACAGGTCATTGCAAGTTTTGATGCCATGCCAGGCGCTGGAGACACGACGACCCATGAGGTCATCTGGCCAGAAGGATATCCCGGAGACGACATCCCCACATGGTTGGTCGTCGACGCCTACCAGGACATCACAGAATCCGACGAAGGAAACAACGCATTCGGACCCGTCCCGGTCACCATTGAATCGCTGGGAGGACCCGATATCGGAATCAGCGAATTCTCCGCGTCCATGCTCAATGGAAACGCCCTGTACACCATTGTCCTCGCCAACGACGGCGACGTCGGAACCGGAGCGTTCGAAGTCCATCTCTTCCATGATCTCCTTCTCGCCCCCGTGGAAACGGACTCCGCCGACGAGGTGATTCAAGTCTCCGACCTCACCCCAGACGGCGCACCAACGACGTTGAACGCGCAATGGAGTGCTGTCCCGAAGGGCAACTACCAGTCCTGGATTGTCGTGGACCGAAACGATGTGGTGGAAGAAACCAAGGAGGGCAACAACATCGCGGCGTCCAACGGATTCACCGTCGACCAGGCGATCTGTCCGAACGGATTCTTCTCAAGCGCATGCCAGTGCGGAGGAGCCATGCAGGAAATCGGGTACTGCTGCGATGACATCTTCCAACAGCTCCCCTGCTCGAGCCCCTCACCCATCGAAGACGCGGGGGACTCCAACGGAGGCGATGTCTCGACCCTCGACGAAACAGGAGAGGAAACTGGGAGCGTGATCGTCTCCCCTCCTGCCGACTCCGGGTGCCAATCCAGCCACTCACCACTCGGTCCCCCCATCGTACTCCTTGCCCTGTTCGCCCTGATCATCTGCGCTCGCACGCGGCACGATTCCTAGTCGGTAGTCAATCGGTCTCCGAGGCCCTACAATGCGCCGATGACTCGGCGACCCTCCGGAAATGAACCTCCAGCACAACGTGGCTGGCCCCGCTTGATTGCCATCGGGCTGGCGTCCGGTGGATTGATGGCGCTCCTCCTTCTCTCCCTCGCCGTCCAGGTCGCTCGCACCGCTGTACTGGACAAGCTCGACGCCCTCGGACACCGCACGGGGCGCACCATACGCGTCGAGAACATGGACGTTCACATCCGGGGAGGGATCACCCTGCTCGGCGTGCAGATTTCCACACGCGAGGAATCCCGACATGCCGCGCTGTCCTTTGGACGAATCGACGTCGGCTTCGACTGGGCCGCCGCCCTCGATGGCCAATTGAAAATCAACCGGATTGTCGCCGACAAGCTCCGCGGACGGATGACCATTGCGAACGGAGAGTCCAGCCTGAACGACTTTCTGGATCTCGCACGAGGTCGCTCCCGAGGGGGCGCGCGCGAGCCGGGAGAACACCACTCCTCCCCGAGCCTCCCCCACCTCGAACTCCATGACGCCGAAATGCAGGTCGCGAATGGGACTGACACGCTCCGCATCCGGATTCCCGTAGCCCACACGACACCCGATTCTGCGGGCGGTGCCCAGGGAATGATGCTCTTCGCCATCAACCATCCCGAGGGAAGCTGTGGGGGCGAAGTCAGCGCTACTCTCGGAGTGAATCCTCAATGGAATTTTTCGAGCGAATGGAACTTCGACCGCCCCTGCCACCTCCCCGGAGGTCCCGACATGGGGAGCATTCAATGGAAGCGAGTGCGCGGATCCGCTCAGGAGGGAATCCTGATCCAGACCGCCTCGTGGCAACAACCCATGGTGGGCACCCTTCTGGCCGACTCGCTTCAATGGAGTGGCGACAAAGAAGCTCCGCTGGTCTCCCTCGAGCGGTGGAACACCCTCGAAGCCGTGGACGTCCGATGGAACAGGGGCGTGACGGAAATGGCCGTACGCGCCATCCGAACCCAGCTGAATCCGACCGCGAATTCCGATCCACTTCAATGGATTCGTCATATCACGATGAAGGATTGGACCGGCGCCCATGACGACATCCGAACGACAGTCCCCTCCATGCAGATCGCCTTGAATGGATTCAATCGTGGCGCCCCCCTCTCCAGCGTCGAAAGCCTCACGATCACCTCGCCACGCGTCGAAATCCGAGTCTCTCCTGCGACGGATGACCGAACCGCTGGCGGTTATTTCAAGGCCCTGAAAAGCGCTCTTGCGGATGGCGGGAATGAAGACGCGGAGCCAGATCTGGAGCCTCCGGCCCTGGTCCCAGACCCGACGGGAGCAGAAGAGTTGGAGGAATCCGCGATTCCCGCGACACCCAACGCTGTCGAAGATCCGGCGATGACACCGGAAATGACCGAGGCGATCGCACAATTCAGGAAGGAGCTTTCGCAACTCGCCGCGAAGGTCGAGATCCAGGGGGGAACCCTCGCCGTGTTCGACGAAAAGCTGCAGCAGCAGATCGGCGCCCTGGAAGATGTCGATCTCCTGGTCTCCCCCGGGACGCAGCCGGACACGCTCCAATTCACCACCGCCGCGCATGTCCAGCACAGCGGAAAACGCATCCGGGCTTTCGAAATTGCCGGGGTGATCGACAGCGAACAACGCGTGAGCACCATGGCCATCCGATCGGAAGGCGCCGCGCTCGCGGCCATGCTCCCCCGCCTCACGGACAAGCTCCGGGCGCCGGAAAACGCCAACGTCCGATTCGACGCCGAACTCCAACGTGAAGAAGATGGCGGCTACACGGCCCGCGGAAGCTTCGGAGTCCAGGATGTGGGGTTTCAGTGGTGGCGCATTTCCCATGAACCCGTGGACGGAATTCGATTCTCCGGCGAAATGCAGGCGAGCCTCTCTCCAGATGCCCGAGAGCTGGACGTTCAGCTCCGTCCCTTCCAAATCGGAAATGCCCATTTCGAAGCGGAGGTCCTCATCGCACGTTTGGATGAGGTACCGACCTTCCGGAGCCGTCTCCACATGCCGCGCCAGCCCTGCGCGAACGCGCTCGCCGCCATCCCCGACGCCATGATCCCGCGACTCCGGGGACTCCGATCTGCCGGCTACGCCTCGTTCGATCTGCAGATGATGCTGGACCCTCTCGACCCCTATGCCCTCAAACTGGACCTCGAGATGGACACGGAGACCTGCATCGTCTCGACGATGGGACCCCGTGCGAACATCTCAGAGCTTCTCGTGGACACATTCGTTCACACCCCAGTGGTTGAAGGAGAGGAACTCAACGTGCAGGTCGGTCCGGGGACTCTGTCGTGGACCCCCTTCTACTCCATCCCCCGGCATGTCTCCATGGCAGCAGTCGCCACCGAGGACCTCGACTTTTTCAAACACGAGGGATTCAAGCTGTCGCTGATCCGTCGTGCCATCAAGCTGGAC
>CAVOCR010000253.1:0-4341 GCA_963694245.1 Myxococcota bacterium | reverse complement strand
CTCGGGATATGTCCGGAATTACGGCATGAGTGATGACCTCTGGCATTTTTTCGTGGCTCGCTACCCCATCTGGGAGCGTTCCCACTATTACGAGGACCCCATCGCGATGGCGGGCCCCGTGGAGTGCTACACCCCGGAGTCCACCCCGTACGGCGCAGATCCGAACCGGGATGAGGACGAGAATGGGACGCAGGATGAGTGCGAGGCGGTGGGGAACGGATCCAAGTGCAACACCTTCACGCAGAAGTGCACGCTGCCTTTTCAGGAGCGTCAGCAGAAGCCCGTCGTCTGGTACTACACGGAAGGAAGCAATCGGGAATACTTTGGTCCCACGGACGACGCCACGCAGGAATGGGATGTGGCGATGCGCCACGCCGTGGAAACCATCAAGTATGCCGAATGTCAGGCCCAGGGAGATGCTGATTGCGGGTCGAAATACGCGGTGTACTACGGTCAGCAGGATGACAACGTGGATGCGGTGGCGTTGGCGCGTGAGGTCGATGATTGCCGGAATGGACATACCTTCCCGGAGCTCGGTCGAGACGTGGCGAAATGCAAGGCGCTCGCAGACAGCATCGGGGCCACTCGGGGCTATTCGGCGGGCGTGATCGCGCTCGCGAAGACCGAGGAGATGGTCATCCTCTGTCACTCACCAGTCGAGGCGGATGATCACGCAGCGTGCGGGGATGCCCGATTGCCGGAAGGCGTGAGTGGCGAGCAGTGCTACGGACTCTGGAATGCGGAGAAGGCGCCTGATGAAGGCGATGTCGCGACCCTGGGCCTGCTCGCAGCATGTGATTCCGCGCTTCGCGTTCGCATGGGAGATTTGCGGTACCACCAGGTGAACGTCATGGAAGCCCCGCAGACCCCTTCGCCCTGGGGAATCTACACGGATGCGGAGGACCCGCTCACGGGTGAGACGATCAGCGCGAGCATCAACGTCTGGAGCCATGTGAACGATCTCTTCGCCCAGGGACTGGTGGACAAGCTTCGCTACATCGCCGGCGAATTGAGCACCGAGGACATCACCGACGGCGAGAATGTCCGCAACTGGGCGGAAGCCGCTCAGGCCGCCATGAGAGGCGGCACGACGGGCATCACCCGGGAGGAGCGCGAACGGCGGATTCGGGAGTACGCGGTGGCGGACATCGATGGTCACGCGCATGCGGCCGATGTGCCCATCTTCAAGCCCACGGGCGAGATGAAGGCGAAGATCAAGGCCTTCAACCGGGAGCTCTCGGGCGTCAAGGCCAAGGTCGGCGCCACGTCCGCGATGAGCCCGGTGTATGCCGCGCGTCGGACCCTGGGGGCCTCCTCCCCCGACTTTGAAGCGCAGCTCATGACTCCGATGATTCAGGAGCTTCATGGGGTCGACGGAATGGAGATGGGAGAGAGCGTGCTCAACCATGCGTCCCCCCTCCGTGGAGGAAACCCCTCGTCCATGCGCGACATGCAGGCGATGCGGGAAGTGGCCCTTGCAGAGCGCGGGGCGTGCATTCTTCACGAGGCCCCGACCCCGATGGCATTGACCTCACTCGGCAAGGTGATGGAAGAGAAGTTTGGAGAGTTCAACGCGGCAGACTCGCTCCCCGTTCAGGCTGAGCGGGCGGCGAAGATGCACGACTTCATCCGGAGACGGGCCCATTACGCGGTCATCGTGCATGAGATGGGTCATTCGATCGGAATGCGTCATAATTTCGTGAGTTCTTCGGATGCGTTCTGGTACCGGCCGCAGTACTGGCAGCTGCGTACGAAGAATGGGGCCGTGACGGAGGAATGCGAGGACCTCGTGTCCGAAGGGACCGACTGCATTGGACCTCGCTATTTCGACCCCATGACGGACGAGGAGGAGGACAACATGCTGTGGATGTTCATGCACTCCTCAGTCATGGACTACGCAGGCGAGTTGACGCAGGACATGCTGGGTCTCGGAGCCTACGATTTTGCCGCTCCCAAGATGTTCTACGGCGACACTGTCGCGGTGTTCGCCGATGAGAGCTTCAAGACCGGCACGGATCGTGGACGGAGCATGCTCGGACGAACCGATACTTTCGGAGGGATCCTCGGGATCACTGCGGAGATTGGGGACGAGGAGATCCATTATTCGGCTCTTCAGAAGAACTATGATCTCATCTCGGATTGTCAGACGGTGAACGTCGCGGACTTTGTCCCCTCGAACTGGGACCTGGAGCGCGATGGAAAATGGCACCCCGTGCTCGATGGTCTGATCGTGAAGGTGGATGGCGAGTACAGCCGTTGCCGTCAACAGCCTGTCGACTACGCTCAATGGGACCGATTGCGGGATCCAAAGTTCAATGAGGTCGGATACTACGCCGGATCCAACTCCATCGACTCCGAGGATCGCATTCGCGTGCCCTATGGCTTCGGAACGGATGGATGGGCCGATGTCGGGAATCTCGCGGTCTACCGCCACGACAATGGCGCCGATCCCTATGAACTCTTTTCCTTCTTCATCGCGATGCAGGAGGTCAATCACATCTTTGACGCGTACCGCCGAGGACGGCAGGGCTTCTCGATTCGGGGCTCGGTCTATCGGACCTTGCGTCGCTTCAATGAGAAGATGCGGGATGGAGCGAAAGGCATGGGGCTCTTCCGAAACATCTACGCGGAGTATGCCGTGGAGCTGGGCTACAATTTCGATGATTTCTGGCCCTCGGTGGCGATGAGCTTCTTCGGGGACAACATCATTGCATCCGGGATGGCCTTTGATCACTTCACGCGTCAGACCCAGCGTCCCGAGTCCGGGAATCACTTCTTCCCTCAGGGGTCGAACGTGCTGCATTCGGCACGCGACACCATCGCTCAGGCCGGTGCCACCCAGGTGGTCATCCCCGATGGGGCGACCGGCTACTACGGTGACTTCGGTGTGGGCGGCAAACTGGTGGAGAACCAGCTCGCTGATGACAAGGGGGAGTTTGACAGCTGGTACACGCAGAATGCGGGGTCGTATTACGAGAAGATCTTCACGGGAATGCTCCTGACCGAGTCCGTGGACAACTTCATCAGCGACTCCCGTCAGGACTTCGTGGATGCGCGCTACCGAGCGGTTTCCATGGCCGACATGTTCCCCGATGGGTACCGTCGATTCCTGGCCAACATGTTGACCAATGACAAGGAGATCAAGGGGGCCCGTGTGGGGTCGTCGTTCAACGGCAAGCCCGTACTGGATGAAAACAACTTCCCGGCGGCGCCCCTTGCGTGGACTTCCTGGTGGGGCGAATCCCCCAGTCATTGTGCTCCTGCGGATGGGTCTCTTGTCTGCAAGACCTACGGCACGTTCGACAACGAGGTGTTCGGAGATAGCGGGACGGGAACCGACACGTTGACTGCGATCGATCCCCAGGTGGGATGGGAACAGCAGAAGTTCCTCATCGCCTACACGCTCCTCTATCTTCCGGAGAACCAGCGCCTGAAGTGGTTGGACATGCTCCGTGTCTGGGAGATTGGCGTGGACGCGGATCCCGAATTCACCGACCGGATCGAGTTCCATCATCCGTCTGGCAAGATCTATGTCGCGAAGACTGCGGGTCGGGAGGAGATCTTCGGGAAGAGCGTCGAACGGGGTATCGCGGGACGCGTCCTCGAATATGCCAACGAACTGCTCGAAGCCGCCTATGAGGTGGAGGACGGACCCGACAACAACGGAGATGGAACGCCGGATTGGTATCTGCCCGTCATCAGCCCGGATACGGGAATGCCCATCGTGAAATGGGATCCGTCGATCTCCGCGATCAACGAGGAAGGATTTGTGATCGCGGCGGGCTCCGAGGGATGTGATGAAAACGACAGCACCGACTGCACATGTGCTGCCAATCGTGCGTGCATTGAATTGCAGGACTACGTGTCCGTTCCCTCATTCATGCGCGAGGCCTTCGCGGCATACCACCTCGGGATGCCGGGTATGAAGGGCGTCTGGTAGGCGGTCTTGGCATCCCCTGGCGGCGACGCTCTGGGCCCTTGTCTTGACCTCCCGGAGTCGCTGTCCGTACCGTGAAGCCATGAGGCTGTTCTCCCATCTGTGCATCATCGGGCTCACATGCGTGTGCTGGAGTGCGGGGTGTGTCGAGCGGGCGTGGCAGGCCGGCCCTCTCCCATCCACCGAAGCAGACAGCCTGGAAACGGGAGAGGCGCCCCCTGATGAGGATGCGCTGGTCCTGTCCGATGCGCCTCGCTGGGTGCTTCCCCCTCCCGGGGATCGCATCACGCCGGCGGTGCCTGCTGTGTGGGTCACGGACATGCACAGATCACCCCAGAACATTCATCTCGGGCTGGAGCAGTCTCCCGCTCATTCAATCGTGTTCAACTGGTCCACCACGGATG
>CAVOCR010000252.1:0-4354 GCA_963694245.1 Myxococcota bacterium | reverse complement strand
CGTGCACTGGGTTGCGCTGGTGATGAGGACCTCCCCGACGAACTGGCCGGAGGTGGGGTTCGCGTCTCCCCAGAACCCGTTCTGCGCGGGGGCGAGCGTCCACGTCTCCGCGTCCACCCCCTCCAGATTGGTGACCCACGTTGCCGGGGACGCTGCCGCGGCGAACGCCTCGTTTGCCTTTTCCACTGCATCGGCGAGGCTTCCGCCCCCCAGGAGGGTCTCCGTCAAGATCGCTGCGGACGACAGAGTATCCATTGCGCTGGCCATGCCGCGCACGCCCACGATCGCGCGGGGGCGAGCGCCGAGAGCCTGAATGAGGTTGGCGACGCTACCCCACGGCGTCAGTCCCTCCGCGGTCGTTCCAAAGGTCTCACTCCCGAGCAGCACAATGAGCCCTGGTCCTCCCAGAGGCGCCGCGAGGAGCTGTTGTTCGATGCGCTCACGATCATAGGTGAGATCTCCATAGACTCCGGCGTTCACGGTCATGCCTTCGGGTTTGAATCCAGCACTCCCCTTGTGCTGGCGCACGCCAGCGCCCGCCCAGACGAGCACATCCTGAGCGTGGAAATCCCGCAGGACCTCATCCATTCGCTGGGCACCCACACGGGGCTCCTCTCCCACTTCCGTGAACCGGCCGCTCGCAGACGCTGCGGTGGTGAGACGGGAGAATTCCATTCCAAATTCCGGACCGTAGGCATTGGCGATCAGAAATCGACGTTTGCCCTGGAACCGCGCCGGATCCAGACCCGTCACCTCCTCGGTGATCAATGCGCTTTCCATCACTGGGAGGGTCGTGTCTCCGCCCAGATCGCTCCCCTGGAACGTCTTCGCGAGCACAGGTGAGCCCACAACCGGCAACGAGGAGTCCTCGCCCGAAAGCGGTGTGACCAGCACGGAACTCGGGGTGGTTTCCGCCAGTACACAGCGGCAGGAGGACTCTTCACATATCTGGAGAGCGGAGATGCCTCGACCATCCGCTCCAACGTGCGCCGACCAGAACACTTCCACGCCATTCCCGCGTGTCACGCCGGCCGCAACCCAGGTCGCTCCTGAACTGGTGACCTCGGCGTGCGCAGAAGCAAAGCATCCGTCTGCCGTCGCTTCCATGACGTCGTCAAGCGAGAGAGTCGTCATCTCCTCGATGACCTGCTCCGGGAGGATGGGCCACGCATCGCCGCCGCCGGATTCAGCTTCCTCAGCCTCCTCCGCGCCGCAGCCGCAGAGGACCCCAGCCACCACGACAACTCCTATCCAACATGCGGTGCCCAGTCGTCTCATGTCCTAATCCTGATCCCTATCGTTCAATCCGCCCATCCGTCGGAGCATGGATACCACGTACTTCCCCAGAATGTCCGTCTCAAGATTGACAGTCTCCCCCACCGTACGGGTGAGCAGGTGCGTCAGGGACTCCGTGTGGGGAATGATCGTCACCCCAAACTCCTCTCCCGCGCAATGATTCACCGTCAGACTCACGCCGTCCACCGCGATGGAACCCTTCGCCACGACATGCAGCGCGTGCTCAGCAGGCAGACTGTAGACCAGATCCCACGCCCCGTCGCGCTCTGTCTGGCTCTCGAGCCTTCCCGTGCAGTCCACATGCCCCTGAACCAGATGGCCCCCGAGAGGATCGCCGGCCCGCAACGCCGGTTCCAGATGCACGGGGGAACCGACCTCGAGTCCTCCCAACGTCGTGCAGCGCAACGTCTCATGGCTGACATCTGCATCCCACGCGCCCTCATGGAAACCGACGACCGTGAGACAGACGCCATCGACAGCGATGCTGTCTCCGAGGACGAATCCAGAGAGGTCGAGCGTGGATCCGATCGTGAGGCGCACACCCTCCCCCTGCGCGACCCGCGCTTTGATTTTTCCTGTGGTCCTGACCAGCCCGGTGAACATCAGTTTTCCTCGTCCCCGTACACGACATCCCCCAGGATCACGACATCGTCACCCAGGCGCTGAACGTCCACATGCGTCAGAGACATCGGTTGATCCAGGCCTGTCACGCCCACGGGCTCCCCAATCGCGAGCACATGCGGGGGGCCCAGAATCCGTGGCGCGACGTACCATGCGACGCGCTGGACGAGCCGGGCACGGAGGAGATGCGCACCCAGCGTGCTGCCCCCCTCACACAAAAGAGTGTGATGCCCACGTGCACACAATTCCTTCAGCATCGATTCGCAATCGACTCGGCCCGCCGTGTTGGGCGCCACCTCGACCAGTTCCACCCCATGGTTCTGAAGCGCTTGCATGCGCGCCGGATCATTGCCCGTACACGTGAACAGCACGGTGGGAGTCTCCCGGGCGGCTGTCACGAGGTGCGCGTCGATGGGGGTTCGAAGTCGACTGTCGACCACGATTCGGAGCGGATCCCTGCCCTTTCTTCCATCTGGAAGACGGGTCGTCAGGCGCGGATTGTCCGCAAGCACCGTGCCCACCCCCACGAGGATCGAATCCGATGCATTGCGAAGACCGTGCCCGTGCTGTCGTGCTTCCTCGCCGCTGACCCACCGCTGCTCACCGCTGGTGTCTGCAATGCGGCCGTCCAGGGTGGCCGCGAGTTTGAGCGTCACTTCCGGCAAGCCCCGCGTCACCGCACGGATGAAAGGGCGAATCAATCGCGTGCACTTCGTCTCTTCGACCCCCTCGATCACCTCGATCCCAGCGGCGCGCAACCGCTCGATGCCGGCGCCGTTGACCAGAGGGTGGGGATCCCGGCTTCCCACAAACACGCGGGCCAGCCCTGCCGCAATCAACGCATCCGTGCACGGCGGCTGTTTGCCCGTATGATTGCAGGGTTCAAGTGTGACATAGAGATCGGCGCCCTCTGCCCGCATTCCAAGCTTCCGCAATGCGTCGACCTCAGCGTGCGGCGCTCCCGCCTTCTCGTGAGCCCCCGTCGCGATCACGGCATCCTCGGACACGATCGCGCACCCCACTGGGGGGTTCGGACTGGTCCTGCCGACATGCGGAGCGGCCGCTTCGAGCGCGACGCCCATCCAATGCTCAGGAGTACGACCCGCCATGGAACTCTCCCTCATCCCCCGGAATCCGGGTCCTTGTTGCGACGGACGGTACCCGCCTCACTGATCAGGTCCTTGAGTTCATCCATGAACTCACCGACATCCTTGAAGGAGCGATAGACGCTCGCGAATCGCACGTACGCCACATCATCGGCCTCTCGGAGAAAGGTCATCACCTCCTCTCCAATCCGACGGCTTTGAATCTCGCGCTCACCGCCCTCTTGCAGGCGTAGTTCGAGCTGGCGTGCGAACCCCTCGATGGCCGTGATGGCCACGGGGCGTTTTTGACAGGCCCGTCGAATGCCGGCGATGACCTTGTCCCGGTCAAAGGGGCTGCGGGAACCGTCCTTCTTGATCACGAAGGGAACGACCCCGTCGATGCGCTCATAGGTCGTAAAGCGTCGTTCGCAGCCTTCGCACTCACGCCGACGACGAATGCTGTCGCCCTCCGTCGTCAGACGACTGTCCACGACGTGATTCTCAGGATGTTGGCAGAAGGGACATCGCACGGGAGCCCCGGCTCAAGCGGGTCCAAGGCGCGACGCCTTGTCCAGACGGCGTTGATGGCGCACCTCGAAGGTGGCATCCATCCAGGTGGAGACCATGGCAAGCGCGTCTGTGTGGTCCAGGACCCGTCCGCCAAGCACGAGGACATTGGCGTCGTTGTGTTCACCCGCCATCTGTGCCGTGAATCGATCGTGCACGAGGGCCGCTCGGATCCCCTGGAAACGATTCGCAGCAATCGACATGCCAATGCCGGTACCGCACACGAGGACGCCGCGAGCATCCCCCGACAACACCCCACGTGCGACCTGCTCGGCAAAATCCGGGTAGTCCACGCTATCGGTGCCGTTGGAAGGTCCCACGTCGGAGACCTCCACGCCCTGATCGCGCAAATGGGAGACCACCGCCTGCTTCAGTTCAAAACCCGCGTGGTCGCTGCCAATGACTATCTGCATGGTTCGCCTCCAGAATGGACTTCGTTCGGGACCCGAAGGCCCAGGGGTCCCTCATCAACGATACGCTGACGTGCGACCCGTCCGCCTCGAGAGGCGAACGTGGGAAGAATTCAATGGAGCTAGAGCGCGTCCGTCGCCGCGGGATCCACGAACTCAATCACGGTGCGATCGCGGTAGAAGCCGCAGGTGCCACACACACGGTGGCTCATGCGCGGAGCGGCGCATTTGGGGCAATGCGTGATGTTCTTGGGGGCCACCTTGTCGTGGTTGGCGCGTCGTCGATCTCGCCTGGACTTGGACTTTCGTTTCTTGGGGACGGCCATCGTCCTGTCTCCTCGCCAATCAACCAAAAGGTGACTGGTCTGCAATTCA
>CAVOCR010000251.1:0-4389 GCA_963694245.1 Myxococcota bacterium | reverse complement strand
ATGCTGTCAGGTAGAGAACCTCCTGAATCCGATAGCTCATGAAGATGTATTGCACCTGACCCGTCAACAACAACCGCTCCACGAAATGCCAGGTTTTCGACGCATCAATCGTCTCCTCCGTCATCTTCTCGAATCGTTTCAGGGCCCGATTGCCTCGAGCATAGTAGCCGATGTCCACATCCCGACCCGATTGATGACTCTTGTGTGGGCGCAGCCTGCCGCCATCCTCCCGACTCAAATCTCCGATTCGAATCGGTACCGTGCCTGGATAACGGGCGCGCACGTCTTCAATGGAGGCGAGAAGCAGCGCAATCCCCTCATTCGTCCCCACCGCATTCCGGCCTTTTTGAATCCACCCCGGGCCCGCGGGAGGGAGAGTCTCTCCCCCTTCGAGTCGCCCCCCGTTGGGCCTTCCAATCGAGTGGGAGGTCTTCCGAAAACAACGCGACTCCCATGCGCCATCCCGAGCGCGCACATGCAGAACACCGACGCCGCGCTCGCCTTCAAGCGCTTCACAGGTGGGACCCATCCGAATCGCCCGCGCCCCCGGCTGGACCGTGCCTCCCGGGCGAGAAGATCCCGCACGAACCGAATTGATGGACCTCAAAGTGGTGCGGGGGGGTGCACACCCCACAACCAGAATCCCGGCGATCACGACACTCCAGAGACGACTCGTCACCATCACACTCCACACGCAGAAGAGCGCTGATTCTCGCACAGGGACACAGGGCTGGAAAAAAGATGGGCTTCCGCTCAACGAACGAATTTCTGAGAACGCGTGACCAGCAGAACCCCCGCTGCGACGACGAGCCCCCCCGTCAACGCATGGGGATGAAGTGCGGTCTCGAGAAACACCCATGCCGCGAACGACGCGATGATCGGCTGAAGAAGGATCCACGCCCCCACGGTGGACGCATCCGTGCGAGCAAGAGCATAGGCATTCAACCCATACGCACCCAGCGTGGGTCCGATGAGGATGAAGGCAAGAGCCCCCTTCGACCAGAGAGGGAGCCCGAGCCAGTCCGTGGCGAACACATCCGCGGAGACAAACGGAGTGATCTCCAGCGCTCCAAACGCAAACACCCAGGCAATTCCGGGCAGAAATCCCACCCGGGAGAACACGGGGCGCGCGATCACAAGGTAGAGCGCATAGGCGCTCGCGTTCAAAAGAATGAGACCATTGCCCAGCGCTCTCTCGGGCTGGGTCTCAAAGCTGGTCGGATCGACGAGGATGGCTGCCCCGAGAAGTGCCAGAACGAGCCCAGTGATACGCCGCACACTGAATTCCTCTTTCCGCAACGCGAAGGCGAACACAAATGTGAGAACAGGGATCGTGAGCATGAGGATGGACGCATTGACTGGACCGGCACGAAGCAGGCCCTCCGCATAGAAGAGCTGATTGACGACCACTCCGGGGATCGCCACTCCCGCGAGAATCAGGAGATCTCTTCGCTCTGGAATTCCTCTGGAAATTCCCCATGCAAGCAGCAGAAGCAGAGGTGCACCCGCCCAGACGCGAAAACCGATCAAGGCGGCAGGACTCACATGTTCCAGAACAGCCGCACCCGCGACATGCCAGAGCCCAAAGAAGACCTGAACCAGAAGGAGCGCAATGACGACGCGAGAAGGGGTCCTTAGAGGCTGCACTTCCATATCCAGGGGTCGGGGGTGGAAACAAACCCGAACAGACGTGCATTTCTTCGAAGCCAACGCTGTTTTTGTCCGTCGGACAGAATCACGCTGCGATGCGTCGGGTCATCGGCATACGCCCCTTCAGGCGTATGCTCCAGACGAGTGAGGACGATCCCTTCCGCGCGCGCTGCCCGAACCATGCGAGTCAGACTCCGCTCCGTGGGAAAGGTCCCATCCGCGAGCGAAGGAACGGGTTCGACTTCTGACAACGGGAGTTCCACTTCCTGGCTCCCATCTTCCAGAGAATCCGGGGAACGGAAGGCTGCCTCCTCCCCGTCCTCCTGCGGCTCGATCGGATCGGGGGGATCCCCCTGAAGTGCGAGCGCTGTTCTCCGGTCGACCTCGCCTGTCGCCTCGATTCCAGAAGCGTGCTGAAATTCCTGAACACAGGCGCGTGTCGTCGGGCCAAACACTCCCGTCACATCCAACATCAGGCCTCTTCGGCACAGAAGATCCTGCAATGTCCGCACTCCAAGACTCTCGGAGCCCATGGCCAGCACCGCCTCCTCGGAGAGAACATGCTCCCAGCGCGTATTGTCATGCTTGTCGAGGAACTGCGACGTCCGTCCGCCCATTCGCCCGGTCGCGGGAATCCCAAACTGACCCTGAAAATCGATGACAGCGCGGTGAGTCTCTGGGCCAAACACCCCGGTGATGTCGAGAGGGTAGCCCGCACGAATGAGGCGCTCCTGAAGCGCACTTACAGCCGCACCCACATCCCCGACCTGCAAGACCTTGCGACCTTCCAGTACGCGCTGCCAATCCTTCGATGGAATGTTTTGCGCCAAGAGCGACGTGTCCTTGCGAATGCCTGAAGCGGAGCCTAATCGACCAGCGCAACGGGGGTCAAGCGAGTCCCGCTTGCCCTCCAACCCTCTGGAGACCTAGGCTTCGCATCAACTCCATGGGAGAGGCCAATGCGGATATTGATCGTTGGAGCAGGAGATGTCGGGCGAACCTACGGACGTCACCTTCAACGGGGCGGCGCCTCGGTCGCATTTCTGGTGAAGGAAAAATACCGGGAGTCGGCGCAAAGAGGCTGGACACTTCGGTGGATGCGACCCGCCGGAGCCGCGCTGGCCGACCGCTTTGAAGCCGAGGGAATCCTCACATCCATGGACGGTGTCGCTCGGGAACGCTGGGACCAGGTCTGGCTGGCCATGTCCTCCGATGCCCTCGACCCTTCCTGGCTCGATCCCCTCCTCCTCGCCGTGGGGGACGCGCCCATCATCAGCCTCCAACCCGGGATGGACGACGGAGAGATGCTTCAAAGCCGCATCTCCAGCGAGCGCCTGGTTCAGGGCCTCATCGGAATCGTCGCGTGGGAAAGTCCCCTTCCTGGAGAACAGGACACCCCGGAGGGACTCGCCTACTGGTTTCCTCCTCTGAGCGCGAGTCTGTTCTCCGGACCACGGCCACTCGTAAACGACATCGTGCACACCCTGAAAGAGGGAGGATGCCCCGCTCGACGAGTGGACGATGTCGCCCAGGTCATGGCGCGCGCTTCCGGCGCGATGATGCCCTTGATCACGGCATTGGAGGCATCCAACTGGTCGTTTCAACAACTGGCTCATTCGGATCAACTCGAAGCCGGACTGCGCGCCGCGCAGGAGGCCCTTGCCATCGTCGCTGCCCATCGAGAGGAAGGCCGCCCCATCTGGCGATTCCTGCTCAAGGGATTCCTTGTCCGACTGCTCCTCCCCATCGCCCGCCGACTCGCCCCCATGGACCTGGAGCGATATCTCCGGCACCACTTCACCAAAGTGGGGAGCCAGACCCGAAAGATGATGCGAAGCTATGTCGACGTGGGAAGAAGACACGAACTGCCTACAAACACCCTCGATTTCCTCCTCTCAAGCGTTCACGAACGTTGAAATCCTCCTGCGATCTTGCTTGCGATCCCTTTCAATCGCGTGTTATAACCCCGCGTTCACGCATTTGAATGGCGTGAATTGTTAATAATTACACACACTTCCTGATTCTTCGTGCCCTCCTCGAAGAGGGTCTTGGGAGGTGGACGAACAACGAAGGAGAACAACATGGCAGAAGTCACCATGCGCGGGATGCTCGAAGCGGGCGTCCATTTCGGTCACCAGACCACCCGTTGGAACCCCAAGATGCGGCCGTACATCTACACGGCACGCAACGGCGTTCACATCATCAATCTTCAGAAGACGATCCGCATGTGGATCGATGCTTCCAACTTCATCAAAGCGGTTGGCGCCCACGGGGACACGGTCCTTTTCGTCGCCACCAAGCGTCAGGCCCAGACTGTCATGCAGTCTGAAGCGGTTCGAGCGAAGATGCCGTACATCACGAATCGCTGGCTCGGAGGCATGCTCACGAACTTCCAGACCGTTCGGAAGTCGATCAAGAAGATCGATGAGATCGAAGGTCAACTGGGCGAGGGCAAGGTCGAGGCCCTGTCCAAGAAGGAAGTCCTCAAGCTGGAGCGCTCACGAAACAAGCTGATGCTCAATCTCGGCGGAATCCGTGACATGAACAAGCTCCCGGCGGCGATCTTCGTGATCGACCCCAAAAAGGAGCACATCGCCGTGGCCGAGGCCAATCGCCTCAAGATCCCCGTCGTCGCGCTTGTCGACACCAACTGCGATCCCGACCTGATCGACTACGTCATTCCCGCGAATGACGACGCGATCCGTGGAATCCAGCTCTTCGCATCCGCAGTGGCCGACT
>CAVOCR010000250.1:0-4417 GCA_963694245.1 Myxococcota bacterium | reverse complement strand
CACGTTCACTGGGCGAGTCGTGGCGAGCACCATGGCGGATCCCTACGCAGTGGTTTCTGCTGCGGTGGGGAGCTTGACGGGGCCTCTCCACGGCGGGGCCAATGAGCGCGCACTGAAATCGCTGAATGCCATTCCCTCCCTCGCGGACGTGGATTCCATCATCGGTGGAAAGATCGATCGCAAGGAGAAGATCATGGGCCTGGGTCACCGGGTCTACAAGACCAAAGACCCCCGCGCGTACATTCTGCAGGGACTGGCGGAAGAGCTTTTTGCCGAGCAGGGAGCCACCCCCGTCTATGAGATCGCCATGCGCGTCGAGGCGCTCGCCGCCGAACGGCTCGGCCACAAGGGCATCTATCCCAACGTCGATTTCTACAGCGGGATCGTCTACGACGCGATGGGAATCCCGAGCGATGTGTTCACGCCCGTGTTTGCCGTGGCCCGGGTCGTGGGCTGGTTGGCGCATTGGCAGGCTCAATTGGATGGCAATCGCATCTTTCGGCCCAGCCAGGTGTTCACCGGGACACGCGGCCATGCGGTGGGGCCCATCGCCAGCCGCTGAATTCAGCCCTGTCGTCCCGCGCTCTGGAGCGCTGCGCCCTTCAAGACCCTCAACATCTCCTCCACTTCTGCACGATGTGCGTCGCCGGGGGTGCGTGCGCTCAAAGCATAGCCCACTCTCGGCGTTCTGCGGGATGGTTTGGGGGGATGAAGCGTAAAGCGGAAGAGGCCCAGGGTCGGGTGGGTGACCACCACCTGCACGCCATCGGGCGTGGGAATGATTCGGGACTCGAAACCCTTCGCCTCGGCATGCACATGCATCCGAACCGCGTGGGGGAGGAGCATGCGCACACGGCTCCCCGTGGCGTCCCATTCCTCCCGGCTCATTCCGGTTGAAGCGCCCAGATGCCCCAGCAGGGCTTCAACGAGCATCTGCATCGACTCGGCATCCCGGGCAATGGCGGGGGGGACCTCGAGGCCCCATCCCCGTCCCACTCGGAGGACGCCGGGGGTCTTGTCGGGGGCGAAGGTCAGGAGTGTGGGCACCGTGTCCCTGGCGGAAGTCACCCGCACTCGGATTCGACCGCTCCGTTCGTCAGGCAGAACCTCGAGAGAGCGCCATTCGGGAGGAAGCGGCGCGTCCGCAAGAGTCGCGATCGTGGGGCCGTGAATGGTCACGAAGGCGCGGCCCTGAAGGTGGAGGTTCGCCAGGTCACTGGAGCGGACGGGTTTCAATTCATCCACGCCGAATTTATCCTGGTAGCTCTCAAACAGGCCATTGCAATGAGGTCGAAAGACACATTCCTCGCACGGGGCGGGATGGTTCTTGTCCTGGCGTTTCGTGCTGTATTTGTCCCATCCGGCATCGAGCCGGTTTCGCCCGTCTGCGGAGACCGTCCAGGTGGCGACCCCGTCGTGATGAATGCGGTGGGCCCATTCCGGGAGAAGGCAATAGGGGTAGTTCCCGACATGCACGTCAAAGGTGTCTGGGAACCCCTCGAGCATTTCACGGAGGGGGGCCTGCATCTCGGAATAACGCGGCATGATGTCCCGAAGGTAGTCCTCGGTTCGATCTCCCGCATCTCTCGGGCGGATCATGTCGAGGTGGAGTTCCTCCACACCGGTCTCCGCGACCAGCGCTGGATAGCGCGGAAGGCTCGCGAGATTCTCGGTCGTGACGCACATGTTCGCAGTAACCCGTTGCCCCCGCGCCCTCAGCTGTCGGATGCCGCGGTGGAGCTTGTCAAAGCTCCCCGAATTGCGTGTGACGGCGTCGTGGTGCTGACGAGTGCCCCCTTGAATGGAGAAGCGCCACGTGAAATCACCGATGGCGAGGACTTCATCGATGAACTCCTCCCGTGCGGTCTGAACGCCGTTCGTGAAGAGGATGATCTCGCTGAATCCCAATTCCTTCGCCGCCGTGATGGCCGGGATGAAGTTTTGTTGAATGGTGGGTTCGCCGCCCAGGAAGGTGACGCGTCGAATCCCGGAGTCATGGGCTCTCCGAAGCTCGGCGATGACCGGCTCCTCGGGGATCTGGCCCGCCATTCGACGTTCGCTCATCTGCCCGCTGACACAGAACACACAGCGGTTGTTGCAGAGGTGGCCGAGTTGAATCTCGATTTGTTCTGGCGCGGCTCCCACGGAATCCCCTCCTGGGACATGCCCCAGCAGGATCGGCGCGCTCAGGGGATGGTGTCAAGGACGCTCTGACTCAGTTGATGGTCACGCCTGCTTCGAGCGTGTCCGGCGCGAGGGGAATCACGCGATTGAGCGCGGTGTCGATGAGGTGCAGCATGTCCCCGAGCACCGTCGAACGGACGCGCTCAATGATGCCGCCCACAGTGAGGATTCGTGCGACAAAACCGCTGCTGGTCGCGACCTGAATGGCGACGTCGCGTGCCGTGGGGACAAATTCGGGGCCGATGTCTCCATCCCGGAGATCACAGCCGGGGCGGATGTTGAAGCTGATGACCGGATTGGCAAAGGGGGTCTCTGTATCGAAGAGCGTGTCCTCCAGCGGGAGGTCACAGCTCACGGGCGCCGCGTTTTCCGCGGGCTGGGCCTCGTATGCCCGCCCCTGGATGAGAGGATTCTCCTCAAGGAGGACACATTCATCGCCCAGGCGCTTCCAGGGGTGGAGATGGCCTGTGATGGCTCCAGACACCAGGAACGTCCCTCGTGGGGCTCGCACATGCGAGGATTGAAGCTTCTGAATGCACTCGACTGGTGGAATCCCAACCGTTGTGACGACTTCCGTTTCAGATTCAAGTCTCTGGAAGGGGCCGCAAGGAATCAGTGTGGGGGGGGGAGGTGCCACGACCGCCGTGGAGTCCGCGTCTTCCTCCACCTCCAGATTCACGACGGCACAGGCCCCCGCATCGTTCAAGAGCAGGGAGGTCGGTGTGACCTCCAGGATTTCGAATTCGAGGTGATCCACGCGCCAGGGATCGCAACGGGAGTCTTCCTCGACGTCCGCGGCGGTGAGAAGGAGCACATCTCCGGGCTCCACACCCAGCGCGCAATGATTCGCTTGCGGGTCTTCGAAGCGAGGCTCCTCCGCGACGAGGCCGCCTCCGTTGCGGAGAGAGAAGGGGAGCACCGCTTCGTGCGTGAGTGACCAGAACTCACTCTCCACGTGGCGACTCTCGAGGGTCAGGGACACTCCATGAGTGGCGGTGGTCGACAGGGGGCTGTCCACGTCCGTCGTGTCTCCGAAGGGACCGAGGTTCGGCAGGTCCGTGCGGACCACGAATGAGGTGGACAGGACCACTCCATCCAAGGTCCAAAGAGGAAATCCTCCGAGGCTGGACTCCGAATCCTGGCTTGCGCGGCGAAGATGACGGGGTTCGCCCGCAACCGTGGCATCGATGAGATGCAGGATGCCAGATGTCGTGGAGATGAAGGCCGTCTGCGTGGGCAGCTCCTCTTCGTTCTCCGTGAGAGTCGAGGGGGCAAAGGCGATGGCGGCCGGCACGTGGGGAAGAACAATTCCCGTTCTGCCTTCCGAGGCGTGCACGGGGTTTCCCAGCTGACCGGATCGCGCGGTGATGTTCACGGGCGAGAGGGTCGTGGCGTCCACGACATGGACCTGACGTAGACGGCGATCGGTCACGTAGGCGAACGCCCCGTCAGGCGTCAAGGCGATGTCCGGAAGGAAGGAGGCGTCGTTCGCCTCAGGCTCCCCCGATTCCACTGATGAGCCGGAGGCGACGCACTCGGGGTCCTCTCCGTCCACGAGGCCGTCCAGGTCATTGTCCTCTCCATCCACGCAGGGTCCGGAAAGAGCGAGGGTCACGAGGGTGTCGCTGGCGAGATCGAGAACGCTCACGGCCGCCCGGTCTCCGTGGGTGATCCACACACGGCTCCCGTCTTCAGTCATGTCGTGGGCTTGTCGACCGGGAATGCCGGGAAAGGGTTCGCTGTGGCTGGCGAGCACTTCCTCGGCAGAAAGAGTGCCCAGGAGCTCCAGTGGCATCACCACGATCTGCTGGAGCGTCGGAATCGGGACGACCACCACGGGCACGTCATCCCGGGTGGCCACGACGAGTTCATGGGCGGGGCCGGGAAGGGGCTGGCGCTCCAGAGGCGCCCACCAGTCCGAGGTCGTCACGCGGATGATGTCCGAGGCAGACGTGTCGACTGTCAGGATTCCCTCTCCGTCGGGTGTCATGACCACTGCGCCGGGGACTCCCCCCAGGGTTCGACGGGTGATCCCCGGTACGAATGGGTCTCCATCGATGGCCTGACCGGTCGAGATCTGCACGAGCGCCAGATCTCCCAGCTCCGCGTTGGTGATGACGCCGCATTCCGTGGCGTCGTCTTCACACGCTGTGAGAGGGGTTGCGGTCATCGAGCAGAAGGCCTCGGCAACGCAATAGGTGGTCATGTCCACCGGGCGAAGGAGAGCTCCGCT
>CAVOCR010000249.1:0-4419 GCA_963694245.1 Myxococcota bacterium | reverse complement strand
GCCGCGGTGGGGGTGATGCGTGTCTGTCCGATCCGGTCGACGATGATGCGGCAATGCGGCGACAACGCGCGCCATTCAGAGCCGTCCGGGGGAACATTGGTCACGGCCAGGGCCCTTCCAGGCCGGAATCCGGTGGGGATTCGGAGCGTCTCATCGGGAGCAGCAGTGGTGTCCTCCTCGCCGAGCGCTCGGATCCAGAGAGGCATTCCATGGCTTTGAATCAACATCACTCGTTGTTCGGCCGCTGCGGCGAGAAACGGACCGCCTTCGTATCGGGTGGGGATGAGAGAGAGGGTGCTCTCCAGGGCGCGCTCGATCGGGGAGAGTGGAACCGCTTCTCGACGGAGGTTCCCGAAGCTGTGCAGGAAGGCCAGGAATTGGAGAAAACTGACTTCTCCGGGATGGGTTCCACGGCGTCTGGCCTGGAGAAAGTCCGGAATGGCCAGAGGGGGATTGATGCTGTCTTCACGTTCCTGGAGATCGCCCGCCAGGGTCCATAGCCATCGTTTGTCCTTGAAGGGGGGGGTCTGTTGACTGCGAAAGACTGCGTCCTCTGCGAGTCGACTCGTCTGGACCAGGGCGAATCCGCCTGATTGCAGGTGCTGAAAGGCATCGGCGGCTTGTCCGGGAGCCAGAGGTCTCTGCTGAAGAAGAGGCTCTCCATCCGCTCCCTGCTCTCCCACACCGCATGCGCGTCGCTCCGTCCCACTGAGCGCGGCCAATGCGGTTTCCACCACATCCATGCAGGGGGCGAAGGCCTCTCGGTTGCTGATGGCGATGGCGAGAAATCGGTCCACAGTCCCTCCAGGGTCTTCAGGATCGGATTTCCGAGACTCGGAATGCAAGCGGGGAGACGCGTTTGTCGCCGGATCCACTCCCATGCCCCGAACCGTGCTCGTTGAGCGGGTGGAAAACTCCTGAATTCGGGCATCGAGACAAGATATCTCGACGAATTCCGGAGGGATGATGAATGGAACAGCGGGAAGAGGAGACCATGGGAGGTGCTCAAATGGTGTGCGAAAACTGGGTTCATTGGTTGTTGAAGTGGATGCCGGACTGGGTCTGGATGGGCTTTGGTGAAGAGGCGGTGGTGCTGAACGTTCGAGGTACGGAGGAAATTCTTCTTCGGGATGGCATGCGGGAACACCCGGACGAGAGAGCATTTGAACATCGCTCCGTGTTGACGCCCTCCCAGAGGGCCCTTATTCTTCGTCGTCATGCCGCGCTGGTGCAGGCAGGCGAGGGGCTCCGCAATGCAAAGTCACGTCTTCATGTCGCTTCTGATCGCGGTGATCGCGATCGCCTTCGGAACAGGAAAGCTGATAGGTAGCTCCGTTTCGCCGACGAGCTTCGAGGGATTGGTCTCGTCCGACACCTCTCCCGTCGTTGAAGCTCCGGTCCCATCCACTCCTCCAGAGCCGCCCGCTTCGCCTGCGGCAGTGGAGCCGCCCCCGCCTCCGAAGGCTCCCGCTGCGCTCGCACGCGCTCAGCCGTCGCGGCCGTCCAGTCCCCGTCCCATTTCTTCGGGGCTTCCCGTCGAGCCCGGCATGCCGGAGGACAACGGCGAGCCGTTGAAGGCCGCGAAGCCGATGGAGATGCCTGGCGCTCCTGCTGACTGGTTGCCCGCGCCCGCGCTTGGGGCGGATGACCCACTGGTCGTGGTCATCGTGTCTTCTGATTTCCAGTGTCCCGTGTGTCGTCGTGTGGTGAAGCCAGTCGAAGCGGTGGCACGCGAGCTGGGCAATGATGTCCGCATCGAGTTCAAGCACCATGCACTCCCCTCGCATCCACGCGCAATGGATGCGGCATTGGCCTCCATGGCCGCTCATGCGCAGGGACGGTTCTGGGAATATCATGATCGTCTGTTCACCGATCAGCGGGCGCTGGGTCCGGGGGATCTGGAAGGGCACGCACGGGCGATGGGGCTTGACATGGCTCAGTGGCAGGCTGATTTCAACAAGGAATCGCTCCGCGCTCAGATCGACTCGGAGAGTCGCGCGGCGGACAAGCTTGGGGCACGGGGAACTCCGGGGTTTTTCATCAATGGGCGCAAGCAGGTGGGCTGGGGATCGTATTTCGGGTTCAAGTCCATGGTCGAGCGCGAGTTGTCCTCCGCACGGGATCTGCTGAAGAGCGGGACAGCGCGGGCGGAAGTGGTCCCGAAGCGCGTCCTCGCGAACAATGCCGCGGATGGGGAGAACTACATCGACTGGTTCATCTCGGGGAAACCTGCGCCAGAATGAGGCTCACGGGCCCGAGTGCCCGGGGGCGCAGAGAAGCTCCGGATTGCCATCCGGGTCGCTCTCCACGGTGCAGCCACCAGCGCACTCCTGGCTGAATGCGAACCATCCGTCTTCACAGACCAGCTCCACGATTTGGTCGGGGGCGCAGGCGTAGCTTCCCTGCTCCACGCAGGGATCCCCCTCTTCCGCTTCACCGGGGCTCCCGGGGACCTCCACGATGGTGCAGGCACCGAGAAGGAGTGCTGTGAGCAGGGGAAGAAGAGGACGTATCATCAAAACAGAAAGCTTGTGGTCAATGCCGCTTCCGTGGTCACGAGATCGTGGACGGTGTCATCGGCTTCAAAATGAAGGTATCCGACACGAGCGGAGAGAGCCAGGGTCACCCGCGGAAGAATTCGCCCGGAGAGCTCCATCAGAATGCCGGGGCTGGCGGCACTGTAGAGTTGAACCCGTTCCTCCGCTGGAATGGCCTTGTCGTCGAGACTGCGTCTCAAGAGAACCCAGGCGAGGCGTGGACCGAGGCTGCACGCGAAGGGGCCGGATTCCATTCGATACAGGACAGAGAGTCCGATGTTCACGTGTAGAAGGTGCTGTGCCGTGATCCCTTCACCCGTCGTGATCTCCTGATCGGCGAGGGCGATCAGGGCGTCGATGGCGAGGTCGAGTCGGTTCATTCCCAGATTGTGGACCCGTGTTTCGAGCCCCAGGACGGGCAGGTCCTTCACATAGGCGCTCGTGAACGCGCTGTCGTGAAACCATTGATAGCCTCCGTGGGCAGCGAGGGAGACGGTGGTGGATGGACCTCGGGTGGCGTAGGCGACGGTCTCGACCACGTTCATGGATTGGGTATCGAGGATGACCTCCCGCTGAGGATTGACCTGAATGTCGACACGCCGGGTGTCCTTGCCCTGGCGGTAGATCTGCAATTGGCCCGGTCGAACGGCGATGGTTCGAGGTTTTCCTGCATTCTTGTGAACCTCTGCAACGACGGAATCCGTTGCGCCGTGAAACACCACGAACTGTCCTTCAGATGCGGCAGGGAAGGTCAGAAGAGCGGCGGCATCTTCCAGGCGCGTGAGGACCATCTCTCCGTGCTGTGCGGATTCGAAGTGGGGATGCTGCGCTCCAAGACCCGTCAACTGGGATCGTTCGAGGGTGGTGAAATAGGTGTATCGATAGAGTTCGGAGAGGGTGACTCGCTCATCTCCGCTGTAGTCGGCGTCTCCGCGAAGTCCGCTGACCAGCGCGTGGGTGAAGAAGGAGCCTCGGATCTCATCGGATTCATGGGAGGACTCGTCGGGGGCGCTCGAGGTCAGGATCGCGTAGCCCTCACTGGTCAACTGGTCGTCAAGTGCGAGAGGGATGCTCGCTCTTTTCCCTCCTTTGGCACGAACAATGGCCCCGGAGTGGCAGGCATCGATGATGCCGATGCGCATGTCCGCCGGGGAGGTGCGGAGGTATTCCTTCAATTCGACGACGGGAAACTCGGAATCGCCAGTGGCGAAATGGCCCGGTTCTCCGTGGCCCGAATAGTAGAAGAGGAAGATGACCTGATCGTCCGAATCGGCTCTCACCGCCTGGATGCGTGCGGTGGTCTGTTCCAGTGCCTCCCGGATTTCGGCTGCGTTTCTTCCGAGTCGCATTTCGATGTTCTCAGCCGGGAATTCCGCGATTTCCTGAAGAATTCCACCGATTCTGCTCGCGTCGCGCTGGGCGTGGCGGAGCGGGGTGGTCGTGCTGTCTCCGAGATTGTTGCCGACGATGACCGCAAATCGATGTGTTTTCGTGTAGCCCACGTTGGAGAGGAGAAGGCTCGTGAACAACACGAGCAGTGGAAGGGCCCGGTTCATGGGTTCAGTGTGCCACCTTCTCGATCCACATGGAAATCTGCGCCGCGTCTCCGAGTCCCGGCAGTCGATTGATTGTGCGGATGTCACCCCCGCTCTTGCGCGCTGTGAGCAAGGCGTCTCGCGCGGCGTCCTGAATCATTTTTCCCGGAATCGGCTGATGACTGAACACGGCGATGAATCCCTCGTATCCGAGATAGTCGTCGAGTTGGATGCTTGCCTCCAGAGGCAGGTTCTTTCCCGGAGGCACTGCGACGCTCTCGTCCCATCTGGGAGGATAGAAGGGCGTTGCCGTTCCCTGATTGTCGAGGCTGATGAGGTAGAGGTGC
>CAVOCR010000248.1:0-4430 GCA_963694245.1 Myxococcota bacterium | reverse complement strand
CACGCCTCCAACAACGCGATGTCGACGCGGGCATGACGCATTGGAGGGCGCGGGGGCGGTGGGGGGATTTCACTCCGAACAGCAGGATCCCAGGCGAGTGAAATCACATCGTCCCGCTCCACGAAGCCCATTCGCTTCTTGAACCCCCGAAGTCCTTCGTTTCCGGCCTCCGTGATCCCGAAATCCACGAGAGAGGCGCCTTGAATCACCGCGAACCGAAGCACCTCCCGCGTCAGGAACGCGTCCGGCTGGGTGTCCGACGCGGCGCGACTCGAGGCCCCCTCCACGATTCGCACGACGCCATCCTGAACCTGGAGGAGGCGTGCACCGACGATGCGTCCCTCCAACTCCGCAAAGAGCACATGGCAGCCCTCCGGGTTCCTCTCGCGCTCCGCAAAGACAAAATCCGGAGGCAATGGAACGACGTCGAGTCTCCGGCAGCTCTCGAGATAGATCGCATGAAATGTCTGAAGGTCCGCGTCCGTCGTGCCCAGCCGAAGGCGCAGACCGGCGCGATCTCCGATTCGCGCGTCTCGGCGAGCGCCTTTCGGAAGAAGAGCATCCACCGCTTCCACGGTGGCGGGCACCCGAAATTCGGACGCTACGAAATCATCCCTCAACGCGATGTTTCGACGGGCGAACGTCCGCTCCGCTGCGGCGCCGCCCTGCGCCCCGACGAGATACACCGGCCCCGGACTCCGCCGAACCATGTCGGAGAGTGTGCCGTACCACTCCGGTGTTCCTGGCGTGGCGCTCCCAAACAGGCAGCGCTGACCACACGCCAGCGCGGGGAGAACCCATTGGGGATTGCGGAAGATGCACGCCGGACGCTCCCCATCGCATGCGGCATCCACTGAAACGAAGTCCGGGAAAGAATCCTGAGGATCGGGGCGGTCCGTGGCCATGGGGAGACGGGCGCTCACAGAACCCGCTCCGGGCCTCCCGAGAGAACGGGGAGGGATTTTCGCCCCGACTGATCCCGCTTCTCGTCCCATTCGTCTGGTGTGTCGAGGCTCGCTCCGTGGCGGGTCGGTGCCGGGGAAAATCCACGGCACGGTTCAAACGGAACTCCCTCCAACTCCGAGCGAAGCACCCGCGAGACATCCTCATGGCATGTCCCACAGCCGCTCGTCGCCGTCGTGACCGACGCGATCGCCTCCACGGAGGTGAGGTTCCCCTCCTGAATCGCTGTACGCATCGTCTGCTCATTCACCATTTTGCATTTGCACACGAGGAGCTCGCCGGGGAGGGCTCCCTCCGGGCATACATTCCGGCCAAAGCACGTCTCACACCGGGGGCCCTTGCAATACGGATCCCCGCCGAGCAGCTTCAGCACATAATCAAAATACTTCAGCGCACGATTGTTGTCGTCCCGGGTCCCCTGCGTGTCGAACGTGGGGGTGGGGAGCCCCATGGTCTTGATCTCAAATCCTTTCGCGACCCCATAGCGGATGGCGGCGTTCACATAGGGCGCCCCCTCCTCGAGATCATAGAACACGGCGTCCTGGTTGAGATACGCCCCCCCAAATGGCTTGAGGCCCATCATCGAGACACTGTGGATGCCGATGGAACCCACGAAGTCGAAATACTCCACCAGCTTCCGGTGATTGAGCTTGTTGACCACCACGGAGCACGTGACTTCGACCCCGGCAGACTGGAGATTCCGAATGCCCTCGACCGTCTCGTCAAAGCTCCCCGGAGTGCGAGTCGTGGCGTCATGGAGCCGTGCATTGTGGCCAAACAGACTCACCCACGCACGGTTCAAGCCGCGATCGACCGCCTTTCTGGCAAAGGGCGCATACGCGAAACGGCGACCATTCGTGGCGACCGCAATCATCTGATAGCCCTGGGCGCGTGCGGCGGTCACCGCAGGCAGAAACGTGGGCATGATCGTCGGCTCTCCCCCCGTCAGAACGATGTCTTTCCACCCTTCGTCCTCATGGGCCTGACGCATTTCCTGAACGAGACGCTCAAACGCAGCTTCGTACACATGAGGCTCTCCCGTCGGCGAGATTTCATAGCAGAAGGTGCAGTAGCAATTGCACTTGTCCGTGAGGGTGAGAAACTTCGCCATGAAGAGTTCAGGCTCCCCTGGACGAGACGGACGGCGCGATGGAGAATCGCGTCTTCAAAGGACGGGTGCCCTCCGGAGTCACCACGGGCACCAGCTCGGCGTCCCCATGAATCTCCCAGTATTTCCGCCAGACCCCGAAGCAGACCCCGTTCAGATTGCAGTCGTCACACGGCGCCGGCTTCACCTTGTCCTTGTCCATCATCGTGGAGAGGTGGCAATCCCCACAGCTGTTCGCCGAGAGCCTGCGGGAGATGTAATTCCGCAGCTCCGTCGACCCCTCCTGATTGAACGTCTCCAACAACCAGCAGAGAGGATTCTCGCAATAACTCAAATAGAGACCCACCCCCGCTTGCCGAATCTGCTCCGAGGCCTCCCGAACCGGCACGACGAGGTCGGAATAACGGGGAAGAAGCTCCAGATGATTGAGGAGATCGCCGTGAGGCTGAAGGGGGGACAAGATGATGCCATGGAGACCCGGGAAACGGTCCAGGGCAAACTCGACCGTGGCTTTCAGGTCATGCACATTCAGCGTCGTCAACACGATGTTCGTCGTGATCTGAAGACCGCGTTCCAGCGCATTCTCAATCCCCGCTACCGTCTTCTTCCACGTTCCCGGCGCGCCGGTCATCTGATCGGACACCTCCGCCTCGTGACTGTGGAAGCTCACGAGCGCATCATCCAGCCCGGCTTCCATCAACTCGTCGAGATAGTCTGCCTGTGCAAATCGAATGGCATTCGTCTGCAGCACGACCCGTCCAATTCCGATGCCCTTGGCGTAGCGGATGAGTCGCGGGAGGTCCTTCCGAAGTGTCGGCTCCCCTCCCGTGAAATTCACCGTCGCATCCCGCCGACTGCGTGCGATCTGACGCAACATGGCGGTGACGTAGCCTGTCTCCATCCTGAAATCGACATCGGGTCCGAGGATGTTGCAGAACCCACACTTCTGATTGCAGGCCGAGTCCAAACGTACAAAGAACGCCTGCGGATGCAGGCAATTGGCCCGGGAATAGACCGACTGGACGAGATTGGAGAGATCTTTCATGAGGACATGCCACGCCGTGTTTTACGGGTCGTCACGGTAACACGAAGGAGGGTCCGGGGTCACGCACCTCTTTCGGGGGCGGAGGGACCACATGCCGACTCCCGGGAGCCCAGCCCCGCTCCACCCGCTCCACCCCATCCGGCCAGCGCACGCGCACTTCATGGAGCACATCGTCCCACCCAAGACCGAGGTGAACCTCCAGGGGGTGATGACCACTGAACCCCGTTCCCGCATCGACTCGACGGGTCTGGGTTCCGCGCAACTCCGAACGGACCGTCACCGTCGCACCGGGAACGGGGCTCCCCAGGGCATTCACAGGGCGCACCACCAGATAATCGCCTGCAGGCACAACGGTGTTCTCCCGGTAGAGAACCCGCCCGGATTCGGCCGATATGATATCCAGGTCGCCATCTCCGCCGACATCTCCCATGACCAGTCCCACCTCCGACCAGGTGCCCCCATAATCTGGACCATGAGCGAGCGGATGCGATGTGAACAGTCCCCCCTCTTCCTGCACGAGGAGAGAATCAAACTGGGGAACATCCCGAACTGGTGTTCGGCACACATCTCCGTTCGCGAACCCCTCAGGACCCACCACCATGCTGTTTCCCACCACGAGATCCAGATCCCCATCGCGATCCAGATCGCCCGGCGCGACGCCCCAGGAAATGGTCCGATCCGTCGCCAGCGCGACGCCCGTTTCCTTTCCTGCCTCCTCCCAGAGACCACATCCGACGGCGCGATACAGCTGATCGGGCCCGAGGTCGGTGATGTAGAGGTCACTCGTTCCGCGACTCGTCAGATCGGCAAAGACCGCGCCCATCCCATGGTTGTAGCCAACGAGCCCCGCACTTTCGGGCGCGGACTGAAGCCCGCCCTCCGACGCTCCCAGAAGGAGGCGGTTCTCCCCGAAATCCACCACCACGAGCACATCTGCGAGGCCATCGCCCTGGACCTCTCCCACCGCAGCACCGAGATAGAGCGCAGGTGGAAACTCGGGACAGAGATCAGGCGCCGGAGCAAATCCTCCCCCCTCCTGTGCCACATAACAGGCCAGCCAGCCCTCCGGCTGGAGGGTGTGCTGCAGTTGAACGTCCGCCCCTCCTCCGGGGTCGTCGTCCACCACCACGCATGGAAGAATCGGCGCATTCGACCCCCCGAGGATCAAATCTGGAGCCCCCGCACGATCCAGGTCCACCTGAGTGGCGACGACGATGCGGACCCCCAGCGCTTCATCGGGTAGTGGAATCGACGCGGGAAGGGCTTCGGGAATCCGTTCTGGGAGGCCGTCCACGATCCAGACCGTCCCCTCCT
>CAVOCR010000247.1:0-4441 GCA_963694245.1 Myxococcota bacterium | reverse complement strand
CCTCTTCAAAGAGTTCTCGAGTCGCATCCGCATCCACGAGGGGGGCGGTGCCTGCTTCCGGTGCGGCCATCGCGGAGGCAACGCTCGCTGTTTTCTGAGCTTGATTGGCCGCGACGGCTTTCAGCTTCTTGCGGGACTGCTGGATGTCCGGTGTGATGGCGATCAGATACGCGGTGACCCTCGGCACGTCCTCTTCGGTGATGGGATCACCGAAGGCGGGCTTCTCGGCCATTCGGACCACACAGTCGTGCCAGCGTTTTCCGGTCTTGGGCTTCGCCAGGATGGTTCGCAGATCATGGCAGACCGTGCACTTTCCAGCGAGGATGTCGCGCCCCTGCGAGAGACCGTCGGCGCTTGTCAGTTCGGTGGTGACGACCCCTTCCCCCAGGTCCAGGTTTCCGAGGATGCGCTGGACGCGCTCCACATTGGCAGGACTCGCGGCGGCTCCTGAGACGGCCAGTCCCCGGACTGCATGCGGCAGGGAGAGGAGCGCGAGCACAATGGTGCACGCGAAGAGCCAGAAGCCGAGAACGGGCAGGCTCTTTCCGAAATGCTGAAACCACCGGATGATCGCGAGTTTCGCGATCAGGATGAGGCCAATCATGGTTCCGAAGACCGCATGGATCACGGTTCGTGCGGGGAGTTCGACCTGATATTCCCAGAGTCGCGGCACCATTTCGACCATCAAGACGATGTAGATCAGGACATAGAGGAGGCCCGAGATGCGATGGGCGTTTGTCCAGAATTTGGGGGCTGTCGACTTGCCGTTCGGATCGGGACCACCGGGATCCGGCACCATGGGAAACCCCCAGAGCCAGGCCTGCAGATAGGTCGCTACGATGCTCAAAACGACAAAGGCAATGCCGAGCCACATGGTCGCTGTTGTGTTCATCTTCCTCTCCTCGTGTGTGTCGCGAATCCTTGCACGGTGCGGCGAATCGTGTCCAGCGTCAGGGACGTGTTCCTACGCGATGTTTCGAACTCGCCTTCATTGAAGGGAAAGCGGTTGAGGTTCCCCTCCTGCGAGTGGTATTCGTGTTCTTCTCACGGACCTGCTGGAGGCAGTGCATGTACTGGACTCAAAATCGCATTGCATCTCTCGCTCTGGTGATTGTCTTCTGCGCTCCCTGTGCATGGGCTGCGGATGATGTCCCCACACGGTTGGCGGAGGAGCGTCGAGCGGAGCTTCTCCCGGATTGGTTGGACTTCAAGCCCCGGTACCGCGTGCGTTCCGTGTACATCGATCCGCTGGATTTGAGCGGGCAGGATGTGACGGATGTGTTCTGGACCGAGCAGCGCATGCGCATGGATTTTGGAGTGAACCTTGCCCGGATTGGAGGGATTCATCTTCAACTCGATGTTCTGGATGGGGTGCTCTTTGGGGACAACGGAGATTTTCCGGGGGCTCCCCAGTCCTTTTCGGGGGTCGCGATTTCGACACGCCGGCCGAATAGAACGGCCTGGTCGATCGGCGCCCGTCCGGGTCGCGATCCTCTCGATCCCGACAGCTATGTTCCCGTGCTGGGCGATGTGGACCCCGTGCGGATTCACCATGCCTGGGCGGAGGTGTTTCTTCCCGTGGGACTTCTTCGTGTGGGACGACAGCCCCAGTCGCTGGGTGATGGGATCAGCGCCCATGATGGAGGGGATTACAATCGATGGGGAGTGAGCTCGTTTTCCCATACGGCGGACCGGCTGCTCTTTGCGACGAAGCTGGACGAGGCTGTCCGCATGATGGTGGGGGGCAAGGACCACATCCCCAATCTGGCGATCGATGAAGGGGTGTTCTTCTTTCTGGGATATGACTGGCTGGTCCAGGATGACATTCACGCATCCTACGACGATCTCTATGGCGTCTTTGGCGGGCTTCAATGGCGCGCACCGCGACTGGTCACGGGTTCACTGGTCTGGCGTGACATTCTGGCCTCCTGCATCGTGATGCGGCGACAGAGTCCCGAGTTCGACTCGGATGTCTGGGCGTATCCCATGCGATTGTCCGGAGGCGTGGGCCCCGTTCAGGCGGATTTTCAGTTCTCGATGATTCGCGGACATACGCGGGAGGTTTCGGAAGGGTTCTCGGCGCTCTCGGGGCGTGCGCCTGTCGATCAGGAGTTGGAGGCGTATGGGGGGCATGGGCGCGTGGACGTGGCCGTGGGGCCCGTGGATCTGACACTGGAACTGGATTACGCGACGGGAGATGGGGACCCCCGCCCATCGACGCCGCTCACCATGTTCAGCTTCGCCCGGGACTTCAATGTCGGTCTGCTTCTCTTTGAGCACATCCTCGCGTTTGAGAGCGCCCGATCCGCGGCGGTGGGTCTTGAGAATCTCGCTCAGCTGGATGCGGGCTCGTTCCCGTTGACGGAAGTCGCGACCCATGGACGTTTCACGAACGCGCTCGCCATCTTCCCACAGTTGCGCTGGCGGATTCTGGAGTCCGAGGACAACTGGTTGCATACACGGGTGGGGGTCCTGATGGCGTGGCCGGATGTCGGTGTGGTGGACCCCGTGTTGACGACTCTCCAGGAAGATGGTCTGGAGATCGCGGACGATGCCGTGAATTTCCACGGGGGAGATCCAGGCTCGTATTATGGGACGGAGTTCGATCTCCAGATCGAGTGGCGTTATCGCGATTATTTTCAATGGGTGGCGGAAGCCGCGCTGCTTCTTCCGGGGGATTCCCTGGAGGATGAACACGGCAATGCGTCCCCTTCTTTCAGTTTTGAGAATCGCTTCGTCTTCGGGTTCTAGGAGGTGTCAACTTGTTCGTAAAACACGCCATTCCCCTTTTCCTTCTGTGCTCGCTTCTCGGGTGCGATGGCATCTTCTCTCCAGATCCACCTCCTGCGATTTCGTGGCTTCCACCGGCAGAGGGGATCCTTCGGGAGGGGGACAGCATTCAGCTCGAGTTCTCGGAGCCGGTGACTGCGGAGAGTCTCGTGCTTCAGATCTGGTCTGCGGAGCGGGACATTGAAGGGGAGCTCATCGCCGAGGAGCCTCTGCTCGCGAATTGCGGCGCCCTGGATGCCGACTGTGGGGATTTGGAACTGACGCTTTCGGAGGACCGGATGCGTGCCGCGTTGTGGCTGGACCCGGAAGGGCTGGGACAGCCGGATGTACCGCTCTCATTGGAGGTGCGCGCAGGCTTGTCGGATGATGCGGGCGAGGCGACTGGCGTGGCCTTTTTTGTCGACTTCCAGTTCGCGCCTCTGGCCTGTGGTGCGGCTCCGGCCACCCTCGAGGAGGGCAACTGGATTCTGGGCGGGACCGTGGAGGAGCCCATTCCTGGTGTGGTGTTGACGTTGATCTCCGAGATTCGTGTTCTGGAGGACGGTTCACTCGCGATCGCAGGGATTGATGGGAACGCGATTGATGGGGCGCCGAAGAACACCCGCGTTCCAGAGGAACTCATCGTCAATCTCACGGATCAGAGCTATGGGATTCATGCGGTGGGCTGTGTCACGGGCACGGGTTCCGAGCGCTTCCTCGAGACGGAGGCCTTCGATGTGCACATTCAAATCGGGCCGATTGGAATTGATCTCCTCGGGGGAAGGCTGAACGGGAAGGTCACCGTGGATTCTGATACCGGTCATGATCGCCTGGACTCGACGCTCTCCTTTCAGACGATCGTGCTGGACAGTGGCGGTGGAGAGCCCTTCAACTATGGTGCGGGAAGCGTGACGATGACCGGAAAGTACGTCGCCCCTGAGGATGCGGTGGAAGGTGCCCCCACGATTTGTGAAGCTCCCTGTGGGGCGCTGGTGCATCAATGCACTCCCCCCGCGGATTTTCCCCCGGCCGGATTCTGCGGGGAGTCCGGGGAAGAATGAGTCAGGTGGGGCGGGAGTTCTCTTGAACCCAGGCGATGTAGGCGGAGCTGGAGAGTTCCATGTCCACCGGAAGCACCAGGATTTCAGGAAGTTCGTAGGGATGGAGCTCCTCCAGGCGGGAGGTCAATCGCGGGATCTGCGCGCTGGAGGCCTTGATCCAGAGCACCGTCTCCGGATCTTCCTGAATGGCCTCTTTCCAGCGATAGACGCTCGTGACGTCGTGACGCTGAATGCAGGCGGCCAGGCCTTCTTCGACAAGGGTCCGGGAGATGCGCTGGGCGTGTTCGGCGGGCGCGCTGGTCAAGACGACACGCACGGACTCACCCTTGTGGATGCTGGTGAGTGTCGGCGTGCTCGATGATCGTGGAGATGTTGGCGTGGTCCTCAGGACCGAGGAGCCCATCCTTCGCAAGATCGTCGATATGATGGCGGAGCCCGTCGATGGGGTCGTCATTTCCGAACATCCGCACTTCGTCTCGCGTCTCGCGGATCATTCCGGCGAGCGCCAGGGCGCACCCGATGATGACGAGGGCGAGCCAGTTCAGGAATCCCATGAAGACCGCGACGCTGGAGGCTCCTGCGAGCGCAGCGCCTGCTGTCGTCAGTGTCCG
>CAVOCR010000246.1:0-4444 GCA_963694245.1 Myxococcota bacterium | reverse complement strand
CAATAGCGGGATGCCGGAGAGACCGACGCGTGGCAGACACCACAGGGGATGAAATCCATCTCCTCCGTGGTGGTCCGCCCCGCGGCGCGACTGAACGCGGCGATGAAGGCATCCACCGTCTCGTAGCGATCCGCCGGTTGCCGGGCCATGGCCTTGTGAACGACGCGCTCGACCATCGCCGCCCGGGGATGCGAGCAGCGCTCTTGAAGGGAGGGAGGCTCTTCCGTGAGGTGCGCCATCAAGGTCGCTTGAAGCGTCTCGCCCTCGAAGGGTGGAGACCCCGTCAACATGTGGTACGTGACGATTCCCAGCGCATAGATGTCGGCGCGACCGTCCAGATCCTTTCCTTCGATCTGCTCCGGGCTCATGTAGGTCGGCGAACCCAGAATCTCCGCCGCCGCCGTGACCTGGCCGAGATCCGTGTCCTCCATGCCCCGAGCGAGGCCGAAGTCCACCACCTTCGCCATCATGTCCCCCGAGCGAAGACGCCGGAAGAGGATGTTCCCGGGCTTCACGTCCCGATGCACGATGCCGAGCGCGTGGGCCTCGGAAAGCCCGGACGCGACCTGGCGAATCATGCCGACGACGTCCTCCATCGGAAGACTCCCCCGCTCCGCGAGGAGGTTGTCGAGGGTCGGGCCATCGACGAACTCCATGACGAGATAATGGCTGCCCTCGTGGGTCCCGAACGCATAGGTCGCGACCACATTGGGGTGCACCACCCGGGAGAGGGCACGCGCCTCCCGCTCAAAACGGGCGACGGAGACCGCTCCGCTGCTGTCGAGGCGGAGAAGTTTCAACGCGACCGAGCGATCCAGGCGCTCATCACGGGCACGAAACACCTGCCCCATCCCGCCACCGGCGATGAAGCGCTCGACGACATACGCCCCCCCGATCCGATCTCCCGGCTTCAAGCGCGGAGTCTTTCCATCGCGCACCGCTGCCTTCGATTCGGGAAGCTGTCCGGGGATGGTGTCGTCGGTATCGATGGGTGCCATCGCCGGAGTATAGCCGCTGCCCTCTCCAGCGTCACCCTCGCACGTGACGGCTCCGATCCGTTCCCCATTCAAACCCGTAATGTCTTCAACGGAGGAACGCCATGTACACCCCTCGCCATCTGCTCGCGTCTCGCATTCTCTGGACGCTCCTGCTGCTCATCCCCGCCGCCGCCGCGGCCGAAGGGGTCCCGTCCCGCCTTCACTATCAGGGTCTTCTGAGTCAGGAATCGGGGGTCCCCGTCACCTGTCTTCCCCCCTTCGCCTGCGATCAGAACCTCACGTTTCACTTCCAGCTTCATGACGCGCCGGAGGAAGGAGCCACGCTCTGGACCGAAACCCATGCCGGTGTCCCCGTCGAGGCGGGACGTTTCGATGTCCTCCTCGGAATCATGAACCCCCTCACGCCGAGTCTCCTGGACGGACCTCGCTGGCTCTCCATCGAAATCAATGAGAACGGCGAAATGAGTCCCCGGCAGGAGCTCGTTTCCGCGGCCTACGCCCTCCGGGCCCAGAACGCCGACGATGCCAACCAGCTCGGAGGGATCCCCGCCGATCAGTTCGTCACCCAGTCCATGCTCGCGTCCTTGCCCGCGAAACCGGGCCCGGCAGGTCCACCCGGTCCATCCGGTCCATCCGGTTCATCCGGTCCGCAGGGATCACAAGGACCGCAGGGACAACTGGGACCCCAGGGATCACAAGGACCGCAGGGACCCCAGGGACAGCTGGGACCGCAGGGATCACAAGGACCGCAGGGACCGCAGGGACCGCCAGGGCCCACGAACTCCAACAGCGGGGGCGGGGTCCTCGGCTCGTGTCACGCCTACATGTATCAAGGAGGGGGCGGCGTCACGACGTGCAAATGCAACGCGGGCGAGTCCTGGATGATCTCGTTCAACACGCCCTCCTCGTCCGACCCCGCCAACGAGTGCCGGGTCCTCAAGTCGGGAACCAAGGACGTGATCGGCCAGGCATACCAGGGCGGGAACTGCCTGTTCCTCTGCCTGAAATGAATCCGGGAAGCCCTCGCCCTCTCCCGTGAGCGGATGTCTCCTTGACCGGTATCCGCGTTTCATTCGAGAATCCCCACTCCTGAACAAGGGTGGGGGGAAAGTGCGAACGGTACTCGCAGCATGGGCGCTCGGGATGATGCTGATGGCGTCCGCCCACGCGTGGGCGGAGAACGCTCAGCTCGTCGCCGTGCTCCCCGTCGAGCAGGCGCCCGATACGGGTCTGACCCAATCCGAACTCAACGACCTCACGGCGCTCGCCCGTGGGACGGCCGCCGACGTGCTCGGAGACCAGTTCATCGTGATGACCGAACAGAACATGCAGCGCATCCTGAAGGGAATGGGACTCACTCTCGAGCAATGCCAGTCCGAGACCGGGGATTGCGCGGTCGAGATCGCCCGGAAGCTCCAGGCCGACCACGTCGTCACGGGAAAGGTCCGAAGCGCATTCGGGAAGCTCACACTCAATCTCGAACTCTACGCGACAGAAAACGGAGATCTCATCGTCGCGAGGCGCGTCAGCGTGAAGGCGAAGGAGGAGTTCGAAGAGAAGATCCGCCCCGCCATGGCGAACACCTTGATGAAGCTTCCGGGGATGAGTTCGGGCGGAGGACTCGATTTCCAGCTCCAGGAGCGCCGGGACACCCGGGGCTCGAATTGGAAATCCAGCGGCGCGTCCCTCGACGTGGTGAAGTTCCAGTCGACGCCACCGGGCGCCACGATCCTGGTGGACGGAAAGGTCGTCTGCCAGGGCAAACCGTACTGCTCCAAGGCCCTCACACCCGGCCTCCACAAGGTGCAGATGCACCTCGAACGACATGTCTCTCGAGAGGAGATGGTGGACACCGCGTCCATCGCACAGATCGACTGGCAGCTCGAGGAGGACTTCGCCCGCCTGAGCGTCGACACGAATCCCCCGGGCGTCGAGATCGTCATCGACGGAACACCGATGGGCCCCGGACCGCACGTCGATCTCGAACTCGGGGTGGGTGCGCATGTCGTGAAAGCCGGGGGGGACCGCTGCTACAAGGAGCACCGAAAGGAATTGCGCCTGAATCGGGGGGATGTGGAGAAGCACACCCTCGAGCCCGTGCGCAAAAACGCAGGACTCATGGTGCGCGCCTCGGACGACGCGGGGAACGATCTCATGGTGGATGTGAGGTCGGGAGACGTGAGGCTGGGGCGATCCTTCGAGCCTCTCACCATCGGGCTCTGCACACCGAATCTCAACATCAGGACCGAAGACGACCGCAGCCTCCCCATCAACGTGTCGCTCGACGAGAATCAGATGCAGGAAGTGCAGATCACGGTGCCGAGAGAGCTCTCCCGGGAGGAGAAGCGCACCCGCAGTCGGGCTGACCGCGAGCGCAGAAGCGCCGCGAAACGCGACCAGAAAGAGCGGGAGGCGGAGCGGGCGCGGTTGCTCCAGCAGAAGGTGGCAGAATACCAGGAGGAGGCGGGCAATCATGGGACCGTCATCGGGCTGGCGACCCTGGTCGTCGTCATCACCGGAATTGCGAGCGCCGCTCCCTTTGCTGCCGCCGATCTGGCCAACGATGACATGAACGTGTCGCTCGCAGCGATGCAGACCGCCGAAGCCTGGGAGGAATACGTGCCCCACCGCGACGACGCCCTCGATCATGCCGATGAGCGGGACACACAGGCGCTCCTGGGATGGGCGCTGGTTGGAACTGCTGGCGTCGCCACCCTCGTCGCGATCATCGCCGGTGCGACCATGCCCGATGTGCCGACGCGGACCTCCATGGGCGACGAGAACCCCACGGACTCGTGGTCCGCGGGCCCCACTTCAACTGGCGACGGTTTCCAGATACACTGGGGCGCGCAGTGGTAGCCCAATGAACCGGAGTGTCCCCATGCGTCGAACCTTCCTGCTCGCATCCCTCGTCCTTCTGGCCGCGGCGTGCAAATCCGAAGCCCCGCCGGCTGAAGCCCCGCCGGCTGAAGCCCCGCCGGCTGAAGCCCCGCCCGTCGAGGAACCGGTGGTTGTGAAGCCCCCGGCCCCGGAACAACCGGTGAACCCAGCGCCTGCTGCGCCCGCCGGCGAGGAGAGCGGCGCGGAAGCCGCGCCCACGGAGAAGGCTCCCGCCAACCTGGAAGAGGCGGGATTCGACACGCAGGTGGCGGCCCTTGAGAAACAGTTCGAGGCGGCTCTCGAAGGGCTCCCCATGGAGGACGCCCCGAGACCCACCCTCGACGGGAATCTCTGGCCACGTCCCTGCCAGGGGCTGGACCGCAAGAGTCACCGAAAGGTGAAGGACCTCCCGAAATTCTGCGTCCCGAAGGATCTTCTCCAAATCGCCTTCGAACAGGGCAGTCGATTCACGGGAATGCCCGGGAGCTACTCGGACGACGATCCTGTCGCAGCATTGGTGGACCCCCTCTCGGCGCTCGAGGAAGAGAGCGCCCTGACGAAAGCCG
>CAVOCR010000245.1:0-4444 GCA_963694245.1 Myxococcota bacterium | reverse complement strand
GTTCGCATGCGGTCCACGAACTCGGTGCGCATCTCGGCGAGGCTTGGGTTTTCCAGAATCGTGAGATTGTCGGGCAGCGTGATTCCATCGGCGGAGACCGCAGCGAGGAATTCGTCGCGCCCTCCGAGAGAACTCCCCTTCAAGCCGATCAGACTCGGCAGCATGCCGAGCTCCGCGAGCATGCTGGCCATTCCAGCGGCCAGGGGAGGCTCTGCGAACACTGCGAGGCGCTGTCCTCGCCAGCGATCCAGGAGGAAGCGCAATTGAGTTCGGGTGCTCTTTTCCCGTCGTTGGATGAACGCCTCGGTACGTGAGGGGTCCACGCCCGCGGCCTCGGCCACCATGCGCAGCCATCGTGAGGTACCGGTGATGCCCATCGGGAGATCGGTCGGGAGCAGGTCCCTTCCTTTCATCGCTTTTCGGATGCGTTTGGCGAGGGGACGGGCGTGGGGGAGCTCCACGAGGGTTCCTGCGCCTCCGGCCCGAAGCGTCTCCGCCAGAGGGCGACCCGTGAGGGGGGAGGGCGTCAATTGGAGCCCCAGTCCGCCAAGAAGCTTCCCGAGGTGGCTGAGGTTGGCGCTGTGATCCGCTTCGTAGCGGTCAAAGAAATAGCCGATGAGCGCGACCTCGTTCCCGCGTTCAGGGTCGGGAGTCCAGTCGATGTGCTGGACGATGGCGTGGAGGACTGTTGCGTATCCCGTGTACATGTCGCCCGAGAATCCGGGGGCCGGAAGAAGCGCGACGGGGCAGGGGAGATCCTTCGCTGCTTTCGCCACCACGTCCTTGAGATCCTCTCCGGCCAGATCGATGAAGGTGACGGACACCATCAGCAGGATGGAGGGGTGCATGCGATCCACCCAGCTCCGCATGTAGGGCGCCGCTCGTGTTGAAGAGCCCATGATGAGATCCCGATCGCCCACCTCTGTCCAGGCTTCGCGCACGTTTCCATGCTCTGCCCAGTCGTGGGCCAGAAGGTGGGCGGTCGCCTTGTTCTTGCAGCCAACCCCCACGTGCATGAGGAGGAAGGCGTCGGGGATCGCATGGTTGCCGAGGGAGACGCCAGTCAGGCGTCCGAGGCTCATGGATCCCAGGGCGTAGTGCGAGAGGTCGTGAAGGTCTTCGCCGGGACTCGTCATGGAGTGCCTCCTTCATGAATCAGGCTCTCCAACTGCATGACGTTGTGTTCCACGCCTTCAAGCCAGGGGGCGAAGACCCGGCTGGGGATGGCCGGGATTCCTGCGCGGCGAAGGAGGTTCAGGGTGCTGTCAGGCGCGTAGGCCAGGCGGATGTCTTCCCGCTGGAAATGCTCGACCAGGAGAAAGGGACCTGGGAAGACGCGAACGGGACAGTTCACGCCCAGGGTTCGGAGGGTGTGTTCGAAGCGGGGAGCCTCTTCCGGAGGGCCCTGGATGAAGAGCATCACGTCGAACCCACATTCGAGCAGAAAGGGCAGGTCTCCGAGGCCGTCGTGGGCCAGTTGATCGCTGCGGTAGGTGTTGAGCATCCGGATCGCCATTCCGATGCGCGGGGTGTCGTGAGTGGCGCGAAATCTGGCGATGTGGGCCATCGCAGCGTTCCGGTCCGAAGTCATCTCGGCATGCATGGCTTCTGAGATGTTCAGCGCGTCCCCGATCGCCTCCAGCGCCGCGACGCTTTGCTGCACTCCGATGGGAAGGGGAATCTCCCGTACGAGGCTTCCCTGCTCCTCAAGCGTCTGGACCAGCCGGGGAGAGGCGTCGGCGTCGACGACGGCGCTCACGTCTGCGTGGGACACGCTTCGCCAGCCGTCCAGGCCAGTGGTGTGGGGATGGAGACCGTGGATGAGGACACCCGCCTGTTCGAGAATCGCACGCGTTCGGGCACCCAGGGGATTGCGAACCGGCATTCCGAAGAGGCCGAGTCGAAGGGATTTCTCGGGAGGTGGAGGCAACTGGGGGAGTTTCGCGAGGGTACTGTACAGCCAGTCCTGCATCTCGGTCAGACTACTGAGCTTGAGTCCGCTCGTATGGAGCGCGATCATGGGGATTCCGGTCTCCTCCGCCAGCGCATCCACGACGATTTCGAAGCGGTCTCCGATGACCTCGACAGGGCAGGTTCCCAGCACGATCACCGCATCCGGCGTGAGTTGATCCGCGATCATTCGGAGGAGGTGACGGAGCGGAGCCTGGGTCTCCCCGGTCGTGATCTGGGCCTCTGTCAGTCGGGTCGAGAAATAACGGGCGGCGTTGCGGCCGTTGTGGTGATGAAAGCAGTTGAGGCAATCGGATTCGCCGTGGATCACCACCGCGAAATCACCGGGCATGTCGATCATCGCCCAGCTCATCTTGGACTGCGTGCAGCAAGGCTGGCCGAGAGACCCCTGCTTGCGCTTCTCCTGGGCCTGCCAGAAAGCCTCGTCTGAGGCGCGAAGCGTCGCTGAGGGGGGCTGCTCTCCCATGTTCACCTCAGGCCACCCGGGTGCGAGGGGATTGTGGGGCGAAGGGGTTCACCTCCTCCAACTGCATCCACCGAATCCAGCTGGTGTAGATCGCGCCGACCTCGAGGTTGTTTTCGGTTGTCTCCGGGGGATAGGACCATTCCAGGAGAAAGTCGTTCGTGGGCATGTCGAGACGGTAGGTGTCGAAGCTCTTCAAATCGTCCAGATGTCCGATTCCGAAACGCTCCTTGTGCTCGGTCTCATGCAGAAATCCGTTGCCGCCGTAGACGGTGCCGTCCCAATCCACCGTGATCTCCGCGTTGAGCCGCATCCGCATGGGTTTCCAGTCCAGGTTCACCATGTCGATCTGCTGGCCCTTCTTCCATCGCTCCCGGAGGCCGTGCCCAATCTGCATCAGCTGGTCCGCAAAGTCCTTCTTCTGCGCGGGCTTCCATTTGAAGCCGAGCGCGAAGTTCAATTGAATGCGTCGGTATCCGAGATCCGCGATATGGAAGAAGTTCGCAGCCATCCGGTCGACGACCTTGGGATGCACCACCATGATCACGTCGTAGGGGATGTCCAATGCGTGGATTGAATCGACCCGGCCTGCAGGGGCGATGGAGTTCTCGTAGCTGTTGCCACCAATCCAGCGACCTGCCGGGCGAAAGCGGGTCTGGGTGTACTCGTCCCCGTCAATGGAGAGTTCCATCTTCACCGGGTACTGGGCGAGCCAGCGCAGGCGTTCCTCCGTGAGTGTCCATCCGTTGGAGCTGACGACGAACCAGAGCTTCTTGCCGAGGCGTTCAGCCTGTTCACTCCCGTAGACGATGGCGTGCTGCACCCGTTCGTATTCGAGCAGCGCCTCGCCTCCAAAGAACTGGAGGATGAGTTCGTCCGCTTCACTGGCGAGGAGAAGGTCGATGGAGCGTTCGAAGGTCCGCTCGTCCATGACGCGGCCCTCCTGCTTGGGGATGAAGCAGTATCCGCAGCGCAATTCGCATTGCCAGGTGGGAATCACCACGAGGCGGGGGACATGTCGTTCCTGGGCGAATCGCTGGAAGGCGAGCTTCCACTGCTCGGGTTCTCCCAGGATCTGATGCGCGGTGGCGATGGCTTCGGTCTCGTTGGGGCGTTCTCCCGGCCAGTCGGCATCCACGGCTTCCTTGTTGCGAGCGTGGATCAGGTATTCGAAGATCAATCGGCGGCTGCGTCCATCGAGCATGCGGACGAGTCGTTCCCCACGGACGCGCTCCGGGGACTCGGCGGGGAGGTCGTCGAGGCGCGCTCGCCAGAGATCGCCCAGTCGGTTCAAGCTCGCCACGTAGCGATCCTCATCCGTGAAGATCTGCGCATCCACGGCGGCTTCCACCCAGGGGTCCTGAGGGATGTCGTGCTGAATGAGGGGGTAGTCGAACTCAGGATGTCCGGGGGTCGCAAGCAGCGATCGGACCGCGCAGTGGGTGTCGACACGCCCTTGTCGAAGGAGCTTCCGGTAGGAGGCGGAGGGAAAGACCGAGACGAGTCGTTCCACGATCGGGAACTTGATGTGGAACGTGCGCGGATGCCGGAGCTTCAGTCGGGCGGCCTCCTCGAGCACCTCGATCAGCTCTTCCGCGGTGGTCTCTGAATTGCTGAAAATGAAGTAGGCGTCGAAGTGGAGCCCACGTTTGTCGAGCTCTGCGGCGATGGAGCGGACGTGTGCGCGTCCGTAGCCCTTGCCGAGGCGGGTCAGTTCCCGGTCCGAGAAACTCTCGACGCCCATCTGCAGAAAAGCGCTCCATCTCCGATCATGTTGATCGTGGATGTATTCGTCGTCCGGGATGTCCTCGTGCGCGTGATAGAAGCATTCGGGCTTCACAGCATCGAGGAACTCATGGTCGGGCTCGGTCGTGAGCCGGGACCCTTCGTGCACGCAGAGATCACTGATGGCGACCTGAACCGACGAGAGTCGAAAGGGGCTGTCCAGAATGCGCTGGAAGAACTCGGCTGCGCGGGGCTTGTCGCAGGCGAAGTCGTCATCGCTCAGGT
>CAVOCR010000244.1:0-4456 GCA_963694245.1 Myxococcota bacterium | reverse complement strand
ATGGAGGTGCCGACGACGGCGAACACGAGGGTGCGTCGCACGCTGAATCGCGCCATCGCAGCAAAGCTGTTCTTTTCCATGCCCCTGATCATGGAGGGGAGGGAGGGGTACCAGCTCAACGCGAGGTCCTGATAGGCATACCCGATCCTGCCGCGCCCTCCATGGCGGTGAATGAGGAGGGCGAGGCCGAGGTCGTCGGCCACCTCCAGCCGAAGCCAGGGCCAGCCCTCCGTCCGATCGAAGGTGCTCTTTCGGACGAGAGCGAAGGCCCCGATGCCTGCGTAGGCTCCGGGGACGTCCTGGTTGACCGCCCGAGGGCGCGCTCCCACCATGAACAACGCACCAAACGCGTTGATCGCCGCTCCGACGGATATGGTCGGGGCATTGAGACGGGGCAGCAACGCAAGCAGATCGAGGGCGTCACGTTCCGCCCACGCGACGGCCTTTCGGATCGAGTCCTGCCCAAAGTGCACGTCCGCGTCCGCAAAGACGAGGAAACTTCCTGTCGCAGCCTGTGTTCCGACGTGCATCGCGTGAAGCTTTCCGAGCCATCCAGCCGGGAGATGATCGAGGTGGATGATGCGAATCTCTCCGTGATCTGCGCTGATCCGATCGAGAATCGCACCGGTTCCGTCCGTCGAGCGATCGTTGATGACGACGATTTCCAGATCGGGGTAGTCGATGCCGAGGAGCGTCTCCACGGCTTCTTCAATGGTGTCTTCCTCGTTGCAGGCGGGAATGATGAGCGTGACCCGTGGCCACGCCTCCGGAGCCACCGGGGCGACCTTTTCCAAATGTTCCATCCCCCCCACCTGGTAGATCGCGGCCATCTGAAACACGGTGTGTCCGATGGTGAGGATGAGAAGTGTGGCTTCGAGAGGTGTCATGAGGACCTCGTGATTCGATTCTTTTGAGGGTAATGCCTTCGGTGCGGGTGGGGGGACCTCATGGACCCGTGGGGTTACGAACCGGGGTGGCATTCTGCAGGTGACTCCCTTTCAATTGATCAGGTTTTCAACTGCCAGGCCTCAGGACAAACCGCTTTGACGAAATGAACTGCGGCGAGAGCGTGGGTCTCTACACCCCCGGACACGCCATGTACCGATTCCCCTCCCTCCCTCAGTTGTGGGCCTCGTGAGCTTTCTCTTCACGAGTTGCGGGCCCGCTGAAGTCCTTTCGGAAGACACATCCTTCACGACAACAGGTTCCGGCCCTGGAGACCGGAACCCCTGGAGCCCAGGCGGGAGGGCATGATGACGGGAGGGGGACAGCCATCCGGAAATCAGGGCGACGCGGATGAGGCGGGTGTGGCCAGGTGCATTCCGGGGGCGAACGAGGTCTACGAAGAGCGCTGCGAATGGGTCTGTGACGAGGAGCATCTGACCTGTGGACTTCTGTAGCCCTTGCTCCAGGTCCCTCATGAACCCTCGGGTGGATGGCCTCCTCCCCCACGTGCGCGGACTGGACTCTCTATCATCGAGGGAGGTCGGGGACGCGCTGCTGCCTCCGAACATTCGTCTGTCTTCCTCGTCGCGACGAGATTGCGCGAGGGGGCCATTCCCTGCCACCATGTGCCCGAGGCGCACATGAACACACTCACGAGACGGGCCGCGATGAAGATGCTGGCAGGCGTCGGCGCCGCGATCTCCGGGGGGTGTGTTGAACGATCAGGCGGCTCTGGGGAGACACCCATGCAATCCTCTGACGAGTCGCCGACGCCCGGCGCCGACCCGGTACAACAGGTCATCGCGCTTCCGGCGACGGGACCCTGGCCAACACGCGACCCCTTCCTCTTCTGTGTGCATCACAACGACGCCTATCCCCCCGGGAATGGAGTCCTGGGACCCAACGCCACCCTCCAGGGCCGCGTACAGGGTCAGGATTTCGCGAATCGTGAGGGCTGGAACATGTATCACGGTGAGGCCGTGCCGGGCTTCCCGCGCCATCCGCATCGGGGTTTTGAGACCGTCACCGTCGTGAACCGGGGGCTCATCGATCACTCCGACTCCCTCGGGTGTGCGGCACGCTATGGAGACGGAGATGTCCAGTGGTTGACGGCGGGAGACGGCATCAATCACGCCGAGATGTTTCCGCTGGTGGAAACGGCTTCTGACAATCCCATGTCCTTCTTTCAGATCTGGTTGAACCTTCCGCGCGAACGGAAGCGGGTCGCGCCGGAGTTCAAGATGCTCTGGAAGGAGCAGTTGCCGGTCGTCGAGCAGGGGGGCACGGCGGGAGAAAAGACGCGGGTGCGTGTGATCGCGGGAGAGCTGTCGGGTGCACGAGCGTTGAAACCTCCTGTGAACTCCTGGGCGGCGGACCCCCGCAATGGGGTCTCCATCTGGTGGGGTGAAATGGAGCCGAATGCCACCTGGGTCCTGCCTGCACACGATGCGGAGTTTCATCGGGATGTCTATCTCGTGTCCGGAACCACGATCACGGTGGCGGGCCGGTCCCATGCTTCGGGTCAACGACTCAGTCTGCGTGCGGATACCGAGGGGGTGATTCGGGCCGGAGGGACTGCGGCGGGTGTACTGGTCCTCCAGGGGCGGCCCATTGGGGAGCCCGTCGTGCAGCACGGCCCCTTTGTGATGAACACGTCCGAGGAGATTCGGGAGGCGGTCCACGATTACCAGCGCACCCAGTTTGGAGGGTGGCCGTGGCCCAGTGATGAGCCGACCCTGGGACCGACCCGCCGGCGCTTTGCCCGGCGCGGTGGGGAAGTCGAGGAACCTTCTTGATTCTCAGGGGCCTCGAGGGCGCAGGGATCGGAATCGAAATTCTTCAAATTGGGGTCCTGGACTACCCAAGCCCTCCTGCTTGAGGTAACTAGGGGTTCGCGATCGCGCCGCGATCCGCCCCCTCTGCACGTGCCACCGCGTAAGTGGCACCACTGACCGGAGCAGCCATGCCCCTGATTACCCTCCCCGACGGCAGCCAACGTTCTTTTGATTCCACGGTCACGACCCTCGAGGTCGCGGAGGACATCGGTCCCGGCCTCGCGCAAGCCTGCATCGCGGGTCGCGTCGACGGGGTGCGCGTGGACGCTTGCGACCCCATCGACCAGGACGCGAATCTCGAGATCATCACCGCCCGCGATGACGATGGGCTCGAGATCATCCGCCACTCTTCGGCCCATCTCCTTGCCCATGCGATCAAGCAGTTGTGGCCCGAGGCAAAGATGGCCATCGGCCCGACGATCGAGAGCGGCTTCTACTACGATGTGGATTTGGAGCACCGCATCGATGAGGAGGATCTCACGAAGCTCGAGAAGCGAATGAAGGAACTCGCGAAGACCAAATACAAGGTCGTGAAGAAGGTCGTCAGCTGGCAAGAAGCCCGGGACGTGTTCGAGGCACGCGGAGAGACCTACAAGATGGCCATCCTGGATGAGAATGTGGACCGGGCGGATCGCCCCGGTCTCTACCATCATGAAGAGTACATCGACATGTGTCGGGGACCGCACGTCCCGTCCATGCGGTTCACCCAGTACTTCAAGCTCTTGAGCATCGCGGGCGCGTACTGGCGTGGAAGCAGCGACAACAAGATGCTTCAGCGGATCTACGGGACGGCGTTCCCGGACAAGAAGCAGCTGAAGGCGCATCTCCGGAAATTGGAGGAGGCGGCGAAACGCGATCACCGACGCATCGGGAAACAGCAGGACCTCTTTCACATGCAGGAAGAGGCCCCGGGAATGGTGTTCTGGCACCACGGAGGCTGGGTGATCTTTCGGGAACTGGAGGCGTTTGTCCGCGTGAAACTGGACGAATACGAGTACCAGGAGGTCAAGGGGCCCTTGATGATGGATCGCTCACTCTGGGAGCGCTCAGGTCATTGGGACAAGTTCAAGGAGAACATGTTCACGACCGAGTCGGAGAACCGGGAGTACGCGATCAAGCCCATGAACTGCCCGGGACACGTGCAGATCTACAATCAGGGCTTGAAGTCCTACCGGGATCTGCCGCTGCGCATGGCGGAGTTCGGCTGTTGCCATCGAAACGAGCCCTCCGGCGCGCTTCACGGAATCATGCGGGTGCGGGGCTTCACACAGGATGATGCGCACGTGTTCTGCACTCCCGAACAGGTGCAGGACGAGGTGGGAGCATGCATCCAGATGGTGTACGACATCTACGCCACCTTCGGCTTCACCGACATCGCCGTGAAATTGTCCACGCGTCCGGAAAAGCGGGTGGGTACCGACGCGATGTGGGACGCGGCAGAGGCGGCGTTGACCGAGGCTCTGAACGCAAGGGACATCGCGTTTGATCTCCAGGAGGGGGAGGGCGCTTTCTATGGACCGAAGATCGAGTTCATCCTGCGGGATTGTCTGGATCGCATCTGGCAATGCGGAACGGTTCAACTCGACTTTGCGTTGCCGGAACGACTGGGTTCGCAATATGTCGGAGAGGACAACGAGAAACATGTCCCGGTGATGATCCATCGGGCCATTCTGGGG
>CAVOCR010000243.1:0-4457 GCA_963694245.1 Myxococcota bacterium | reverse complement strand
CGAGGAGGTCCGCGACGGTCTCGCAGTCGAGTCCATCCGGAGCGCGCTCTGCAAGCTGGGCCATCAACTCGGTGCTGGTCTCGCCCAGGGCATGGATGCGATAGCGATTGAAAAAGTATTCGCGCATGATTTCCGTCAACTCGACGAACCAGGCTTCAAATTCATGGCGCTCAAGCCAATCGCTTTCCCGGAGAAACTGGAGGCGCTCCAGCGCGACGACATGGGGGGGGCGTGGAGGGGCTACACGCGGGGCCTTTCGGAGGGCTGGACCCAGAAATCGAATGCTCAGGAGCGCGAGGAGGATTCCAAGAGCTGCAGCCGCGAGCGCAATGAGGGTGTAGAGGAGGGGCGTGTTGGTGACTTCGATGCTCCCCGGGGGCGTGGGGTCTCGGAGAGAGGGCTCCGTTTCGTTGCCGAGTTTGCGACCGATGGTCAGAGGGCTCTCGGGCGTTGAGAGGGTGCTGGCATCCGCGCCCCGTACAAACGCCACTTCGATGCTGGCGAGCTGTTGCCGCCCGGTTCGCAGGGGGAGGACATCGAGTTCATGGCGGGTCGTCGCTCGGCCGTCTGCGTGGCTCTCCCGTGTCGAGCGATGTCCGACGAGGCGCAGATGCTGCCCGAGATGGGGGCGCTTCGGGAAATGAACTGCCGTCTGTTCCGAATGGTGGACTTCGATGGTGATGGGATGGGGCACTCCGAGAGTCCAGGGAGCGTCTTCGAGTCCCTTCAGCGTGACGGACGCGTCGGTTTTCAACGTCGGGGCGTCCGCGAACACGGGAGCGGTCCACGCGAGGAGGACCGCGACGAGGAGTCGAGGGGTCATGCGCGCTTTGCCCGGAGCTTGAAATAGTTCAGAAGGGGGCGATGCAATGATTCTCCGGTTTCGAGTCGAATGGCGTCCATCTTGAGTCGCCGAAACAAGGTGTCGAGGGCCTCTCTGTTCGCTGTGCAATTCTCCTGAAATCGCCTTCGAAACCCCCGCATGTGGGTGGGAACCGGCAAGACTTCTCCGGTCTCTGCATCTTCCATCCACGCCATCCCGAGATTGGGGAGCGCCTGTTCCATGGGGTCTTCGAGGATGACTGGGATCAGGTCGTGTCTTCCGGCAGCGATGCGGAGCGCCTTCTGGGGGCCTTCGTCATGGAAGTCGCTCACGAGAAAGGCGACGGCCTTGCGGCGCGCGACACGGAGCAGGAACTCCATGCACGTGTTGATCGAGGTCCCGCGATGGGCGGGTTTGAAGGTCATGATTTCGCTCAAGAGGCGCAAGACGTGCTTTCTTCCCTTCTTCGGCGGAATGTAGCGCTCCACTTCTTCGGTGAAGAGGACGAGTCCGACCCTGTCGTTGTTTTCGATCGCGCTGAATGCGAGAAGAGCGGCAAGTTTGCAGCCAGCCGGCGTTTGGATTCCGTTCGGGTCCCGAAATCCAGGCTTCCGCTCATGTCGACGAGGATCATCACAGTGAGTTCCCGTTCCTCGACGAACTCTTTGACATGGACCTCGCTGGTACGCGCCGAGACATTCCAGTCGATTCGACGGATGTCGTCCCCTGGCTGGTAGACACGCACTGTGTCGAAGCTCATTCCCCGTCCCTTGAAGACGCTGTGATACGAGCCCGCGAGCTGGTCGTGGACCAGCCGACGGGTTCGGATCTCGATGCTGCGGATCTCGCGGAGATCCTCGCGGGTCAACATGCGGCCTCCAGGGCGATTCAGGGAACGTCCACTCTCTCGAACACGCGCGCGAGGATGTCTTCAACCGACATCTCCTCGGCCTCCGCTTCATACGTGGGGATGACGCGGTGTCGGAGGATGTCCATGCCAACGCTCTTGATGTCCTCGGGGATGACATAGCCGCGATGCTGGAGGAACGCATGCGCACGCGCTCCACGGACGAGATGAATGCTCGCACGAGGACTGGCGCCATATTCGATGTAGTCCGCGAGATCGTCGAGGCCGTGTGCCTTCGGATTTCGGGTCGCGAACACAAGGTCCACGATGTATTCCTTGATCTTGGGATCGATGTAGACCTGATCCACGACGGAGCGGGCCTTGAGAAGGGTCTCCGGATCAATGATGGCTTCTGCTTTGGGGGCGATGCCCGTCGCCATGCGATCGAGGATGTCCAGTTCCTGTTCCCGGGTGGGATAGTCGACCTTCACCTTCATCATGAAACGGTCCACCTGCGCTTCGGGCAGTGGATAGGTTCCCTCCTGCTCGATGGGGTTCTGAGTGGCCATGACGATAAAGGGCTCGTCCAGCGGATACGTGGTGTCGCCGATGGTCACCTGACGTTCCTGCATCACCTCCAATAGAGCGGACTGCACTTTCGCTGGGGCTCGATTGATCTCGTCGGCCAGGATCATGTGAGCGAAGATGGGCCCTTTCTTGACCGTGAATTCCCCGGAATGCTGATTGTAGATCAACGTTCCGATCAGGTCGGCGGGGAGGAGATCGGGTGTGAACTGGAGTCGTTGAAACTGGGTTCGGATCACGGAAGCGATCGTATTGACCGTCAACGTTTTCGCCAGTCCTGGGACACCCTCCAGGAGGATGTGGCCACCTGTCAGCATTGCGAGGAGAATTCGCTCCACCATGTAGCTCTGGCCGACAATCACGTTCCCGACTTCCCGAAGAACGCGGTCCACGAATGCGCTCTCGTCTTTGACCATGTCGTTGATGACCCGTACTTCGTGTTCCATCGACTTCCTCTGTTTCGTTGGTTTTCGGGGCCTTTACCGACCCTGAGGGCTTGAACCCCGTTCCCACTCCGAGCATTCCCGGCTCATGGGATGTGCCATGGTTTCCTGACTCGACAGGGATTTACAGGGACTCAGCGCGAGAGGCAAGCAGGTCCACGAAAAAGCCCCGCACGAGCGAACTCATGCGGGGCCGGATGATTGCCTGCTTCTCTCGAAGATCAGTGACTGTTTTTCTTCAGCACAGCCGCGAGTTGCTCCGCTTCCGGGAGGGAAAGACTCCCCTGCGATCGGAGGAAGCCCTCGTGACGCTTGAAGGTTTCGTTCGCAGAGTCCTTGATGGGATAGTCTGGCTTCATCTTGGCGTGACAATGCTTGCAGTTGAGCTTGAAGTCCGTCTCTCCAGCGGCCTTGCGCGCCTTCTTGACCCGCTTCACCCAGTTCTTCATTGCCTTCGCCGCTGCCTTCTGACCGCCCGCGGCGCATGCCTTTTTGACCATCGGAGTGGATTGCTTCCCTACACAGGGAGCGGCGTCATCTCCGAGGACGAGGGAAGGGATTGCGATGAGAGAGAGCCCGAGCAGTGCGATGGTGGCGAGAATCAAGGGTTTCTTCACAGGTCTCTCCTTGGAGTGAGCTTCGCCGAACAAATCCCTTTATTCGACTGTAGTGTTGCACATGTGTTCGCAGCATGAACGATTCGTGCCCTGACTGGCAAGACAATCCAACGGGGGAGTTCATTCCCCTGGGTGCGCTGAGCGTGCGAATTCATGCTCGGAGTCCGTCTGTTAGCGGTTTTTCGGGGATGGTGTACTCTCGAATTTGAAGTGTGGAGTTTGAAGATTTCGAGTGGGTTCCCGTCCAATGGCTGGGAATCAGGAGACTTCAACAAGGAGGTCGGATGCGCGCCATGAACCCTCTGAGGTGGCTGCTTCTCTGTCTGGTTGTGCTGTGTGCGACTGCACCAGAGGCCATGGCTCAAGAGGATCACCGTTTGCTCATCTGCATTCCGGGCGGCCCGGGCTCCAGCGCCGAGGTTGTGGAGCGTCTGGAGGTGTTCCTCAAGGCGTTCGGCGAGTCCCTGGGGACCCCCGTGACCGGGGAATATCACACGCGCCTGGCGGAATGTGATCGCTATCTGTCGGAGTCGCGTCCGTCTCTGGTGCTCTATCCACTCGACCTCTTTTTGCTTCGACGAACCTCCCAGAAGCTCACGGCGCTGGCCGAGCCCGTTCGAACGGGTCCAGCTCGGGGCGTCTCCCGCTATCATCTGGTCACAGCCTCCGACGTTCCAGTTTCGGAGTGGAGCAATGGCTTGCTGATGAGTCCGCATGTTCGGAATGTGGATTTTTTCACCCGGGTCGTGTTTCCCGGCTCTCTGGACTTTTCAGCGATTCAGTTGAAACAGACCGGTTCCGCGATGCGTGCGTTGAAGCATCTCAAGAAGGGAAAAGCGCTGTCCGTTGTGTTGGATGAGTCGGAGCATCTCGCCATGGCGGGTCTGGCCTTTGCACAGGGCTTCAAGACGGTTCTGAGTTCGGACGCTCTCCCCCACTCACCCATCGCGGCGATCGGGGGGAACTCTCGTTTTCGAAAGCGCGCTTCCCTGGCGCTCACGGGATTGTGTGCCAGAGATTCGGAGGCGTGCCGCGCGCTTGAGATTCAGACGATCCGTCCCGTGAATGCCAGGACCTACCATGCCGTCCTCAAGCGCTGGTCTCGTTGATTTCCACTCTTTGCTGAAGCAGAACAGTTTCAC
>CAVOCR010000242.1:0-4492 GCA_963694245.1 Myxococcota bacterium | reverse complement strand
GCCCTGGACGCGGTGGGGAGTCGTGAAGGTGCGCATGTCACCTTGCAGCTCATGGAAGAGGGAGAGGAGGCAGTGCTCGTTCGGGTGATCGACAACGGCTCTGGAATCGATCCCCAGCATGTCTCCCGGATTTTCGATCCCTTCTTCACGACGCGGGAGGTGGGCGATGGAATGGGACTGGGACTTGCGATCAGCGCGTCCATCATTGAAGGGCACAAGGGGAGATTGACAGTGGCTTCCACCAGCGGGGAGGGAACCGTCATGGAGATGCAGATTCCACGCGGATGAGCGGAATCATTCGCCGAGCTGGCGCTCCAGGGCACGGACCGTGCGGGCGAGTTCAGAATCGGTGGTGATCAGGCGTTCGATCTTTTTCACCGCGTTGATGACGGTGGAGTGATCCCGACCCCCAAACTTGCGGCCGATTTCGGGAAAGGATTCCCGCGTCATCTTGCGCGAGAGAAACATCGCCACCATTCGCGGGAGCGAGATGATCTTGTGACGTCGTTGTCCTTTGAGATCGGTGATCTTGAGATTGAAGAATCCGCTCACCTCTTTGATGATTCGATCACAGGTGACGCGCCGTCCCTCGTCCGTGAGGAGGTCGTGGAGCACCGTGCGTGCCATCTTGAGGTTGACTTCGGTTCCCGTGAGAGAGGCATACGCGTTGAGTCGGATGAGCGATCCTTCGAGCTCCCGCACATTCGATTGAATGTGCGTGGCGAGGAACATCGCGACATCTTCAGGGAGTGCGAGATTCTCCCGCTCGGCCTTCTTCTCGAGAATCGCGATGCGAGTCTCCATCTCGGGGGCCTGGATATCGGCGATGAGACCCCATTGGAAGCGTGTTCGCAGGCGCTCTTCCAGCCCCGGCATCTCGGCAGGAATCTTGTCGCTGGTCACGATGATTTGCTTGTGCGAACCGTAGAGGCTGTTGAACATGTGGAAAAATTCTTCCTGCGTCCGGTCCTTCCCCGCGATGAACTGGATGTCATCAATGAGCAGCACATCGCATTGGGAGCGGTATCGGTACCGGAACTCATCCATCCGATCGAGTCGGATGCACTGGATGAGTTCGTTGATGTAGCTCTCCGAGGAGATGTATTTTACCCGCGCTCTGGGGTTCTTGCGACGAATCTCGTTGCCGATCGCGTGGAGCAGATGGGTCTTTCCGAGTCCGACGCCCCCGTAGATGAAGAGCGGATTGTAGTTGGTCGCGGGGGCATCCCCCACGGCTCGGCATGCTGCGTGACAGAACTGATTGGAGGGGCCCGTGACGAAGTTGTCGAAGGTATAGCTTTCGATCAGATCCATCGCCGGGATCCCCGCCGAGTCGTCTGCGGGGGCCATGGCTGGCTGCGCGACGGGTCGGGAGGAGACCATGGGATCCAATTGCAATTCGGTGGGTGCGTGGCCACTCCGGGCGATCGGGGCGAGCACAAACTTCACCTTGAACGCCCGGTTCGTCAGTTCGCGCAGGGTGGCGGAGATGAACTCCGCGTATCGCTCTCGAACCCACTCCTCAAAGAAGGCGTGAGGCACCTCGAGGACGATCTCATCCTCGGCGATCGCATTGCATATGATGGGTCTAAACCAAGCCTCGAAATCTTGAGTGCTCAGCTGTTGCTGCATTTCGTTCAGGGCATTTTGCCAGAGATCATGCATTCTCGAATCTCATGTGGCCCGTGGGCCGAATTTCGGGCAAATCCCTCCCGGGGAGTACACGGCGTGTTGCCATGCCTTCCGACAAGAGATTCAGCGTTCGTGCCGAGTCCCGACCGTGTCCCTTCCAAGAGCGCTTCAACTCCTGGCAACCGATCGATTGCGTCAAGCAAAAGCAGGGATATCACCCCCTGATTGGAAGGGTCAAGGGGGTTTTTCCCACAATTTCGCAACCATCCGGCACCGTTGGAAAAATAATGATCGGCACGGCGGTTGCAGGGAGGGGTGACAGTGGAGAGATTCCCGCAAGTCATTGAAATTACAGGGTATCGCTCTAAGTATAAAGAATCCCTGGGGATTGTGCACAACTGGCGGTCTTCGAAGTGGAAAACGACTGGATTTGAGAGCGGAATGAGGGACCGCGATCCAATCCTTGACACCCCCGGATGAATGTGGTGTATTCCGCGCCCTCGACGACGCACGGAGCCGATTTCGTGCTCTGGACACGTCGCGTGAACGCCAAGAGGAAAGAGTCGTGAAAAGAACGTACCAACCGAGCAATACCAGCCGAAAGCGCACCCATGGTTTTCGAGCGCGGATGGCGACCAAGGGCGGTCGCGACGTGATCAATCGTCGGCGGCGAAAGGGTCGGAAGCGCCTCGCTGCGTCCGTCCCCAAGAAGTAGGAATGACCCCTGACGGGTCACTCCTATCCGAAGGCTGCGCGCCTTCGTACCCGACCCGACTACCGTCGCACCCTCTCGAAGGGAAAGCGCATCTTCACACGCCGCTTCATTCTCTATCTCCGCGCAGGGGAGGAAAAATGTTCTCGGCTCGGGGTGACGGTCAGTCGAAAAGTGGGGAACGCGGTGCGCCGCAATCGCATCAAACGATGCGTGCGGGAAGCTTTCCGGATGCATCCTGGATGGTTTGCCGGCTCTCAGGATCTGGTGGTTATTGCCAAGAACCCGCCGCGTGATGGCGGCCCCTGCCCCTGGGCCACAGAGTCCATAGGGACCGATGGAATCGCCGATGAAATCGGAAATGCTCTCCAACGAAATCCCAGTGGTCGCGATGAGACGGCGCGAGGTTCTTGAGGTGAATGGGCCTCGGATGTCTTCCGGTCTCGTGGCGCGGGGGATTGTGGGGTTGCTTGGATTCTACAAGCGATGGATCTCCGTGATGTTGCCGCCCGCTTGCCGCTTTCTCCCAACATGTTCTGACTACGCGACCGAGGCGGTGCAATTGCATGGCGCCCGGCGTGGAACCTGGATGGCCATGCGCCGAATTGGACGCTGTCATCCCCGTCATCCCGGTGGATTGGACCCTGTTCCTCCCGCTCCCGAGGGGGGAGCCTGCTGATGAACGAGAAACGATTTTTGTCGTTTGCGATGGCATCGACGCTCGTGGCGATTGCCTGGCTTTCTGTGGTTCTCTGGTCGGATGCGCCTGCCCAGGCGGCGGATCAACCCGCAGATGCACAGGCGGCTTCCGAGGCAGTTGAACCGACGGAAGACGGAGTCATGCCGGTCCCTTCGGAGCCCGTGCCAGTCTCAGCGAACTCCGCGGTTCCCTCGTCTCCAGCGACCCCAGCCAGCGCCCCCACCGAGCCCCCAGCGGAAGAGACGTGGAGCATGGTGGTTTCGGGTCGTTTCGAGGCGGTGTTCAGCAGTCACGGCGGGACCTTCAAGAATGTCTTTCTGGAGCATCCCCAGTATTTGCGCTCCGAGGCGATCACGGAGGAACCCGGGTTCAGCCTTCCCGACAACCAGCGGGAAAGTTTTGAGAACAAACGAGCGGCGGGCGTGCTCGACCTCGTGACGACCTGGTCGTCGACGTTTGCGCCATTTCAGTATGAGTTCAATACGCTGGCTCTTGAGTCGGGCGCGTTGCGTTCGGATGTGTCCGGGACGCGGGTGGAGAAAGGGGAGGCTCGGAGCGCCTCTCATTGGCGCGGTCGACACATGGTGTTTGCGCGCGTCGCCCAGACTGAGGATTCGTTGACGCTTGTGTGGCCGAATCCTGCGACACAACCCGACAGTCCCGTATTTGTCTCCAAGCATTTCCAGCTGGTGGATGGCTATCGGCTGCGCCTGGATTTCCGGGTGATCAACGCGACTTCTGAGGCGCTGCATCTCAAGTACACGGTCGCCACCTTTGGATGGCAGGGCGTGGTTGAAGGGGGCATGGCCGCCATGTTCTCCCGCGGCGGGGATATCACGTCGGGGGCCTGTCGGGTCGGTGGAGAGAGTTTCTACGAAGGGTTCGCCGACGTCACGGAAGAGAAGGAGCGACCGGAGCTGGGTGGCGTGGAATGGAGCGGGGTCTCGACACACTATTTTCTGTTGGCGCATGTGCCGCTGTTTACAGGTTCTCAAGAGGGCGTGGCCCCGATGCCTGCGACCGAATGTGTCATCTCGGCGGATACTGTTCTTCAGTCGGAGGATGCTTCGTTTGGTGTCGTGGCGAGTCGCATGGAGCAGACCCAGACACACAAGCTGCTACCGCTCTCCGAGGCCGCGTGCATTCCGGGCTGGGCGGCCGCGATCTGGCCGGAGCGCACCCCCTGTAAAAAGCTGCTTGAGGTGCTGGGGACCGATGAGAACAGTGATTGGAGTCGTGCGCGGAAGCGCGCTCAGGCCGAAGTGGACGCTGACGACAGTTTGAGCGCGGGTCAAAAGGGGGCGGCATTTGATGCCATCGCCCATGCGCATTCCGGGTTGAAGGCCAATCGTGATTCGGTTGGATACTGGCCCGCGACGCTCTATGTGGGGCCCAAGGATCTCGACGAACTGGAAGCGACGGGCTCCCACCTCGCAGATGCCCTGGAT
>CAVOCR010000241.1:0-4514 GCA_963694245.1 Myxococcota bacterium | reverse complement strand
CGCGAACGCCATCCACGCGTATGTGAACGGCAACCTCATCCAAACGAAGAGCGGAGGCATCTGGGCCGCGCCCGCCATCGCGACGACCGGTACCTGGGGATTGGGTCACAATCATCATTGCAACGCCTTCATGGATGAGGCGGGCGCATGGGGCCGAGCCTTGAGCAGCTCGGAGATCGCGACCCTCCACAGCAACGGAGTGCCCTCCCTCCACCAGAACGAAGAGCGGTGTGACAGCCTCGACAATGATTGCGATGGCGTGACGGACAACGGATACAGCGTGAACGCGTCGTGTGGCGTCGGGGAATGTGCCGGCGGAAAGATCGAATGCGCCCCCGACGGATGGTCCAGTCGATGCGACACCATGCCCGGAGGGACCAACGACAAGAGCGCTGCGGATCTCTGTGATTACCTCGACAACGATTGTGATGGCTCTTCGGATGAGGGCTACGCCAACCTCGGCGCGTCGTGTGACGGAAGCGACGCGGATGTCTGCTCCGAGGGAACCATCGGATGCACCGGGAATGGCCAGTCCACCCAATGCGAGGAAGGCCCCCTCTTCCACTATGGCTTCGACGAATCCCACGGCACCGTGGCCCACGACTCCGCGGGCGGCGGAATGAACCTGAACTCCAGCTGGGGCTCCTACTGGAATCCAACGAAGGGGAAGTTCGGAGGCGCCGCGAGCTACAAGGCGAACAGCGGGATCTCCTCGAGTTCAACCTGGGGTGCCGCCGCGGGACACAACGAGATGACGATCTCAGCATGGGTGCGCCCCACCTCGAATGGCGCCGGCAAGATCGTCACCTCGAGTGGTGCGGGAGACAGCTACGGCTGCTGCTGGCGATGGATTCTCGATCGCCAATGGAACAACAAGGCGCTCTTCGCCCTCTGGGACGGCGACGGTTCGTACATCTACAGCGACGCCCTGATTCCCACGAATCAATGGACCCATGTCGCCGCGACGCTGCGAGTCGGGGAGAAGAACCGCCTCTACATCAACGGCGCGGTTCAGAGTCAGACGAGCACCATCAGCAGCAACGGCGCCTGGGGCTACCTCCACGTCGGCGGCCAGAAATGGAACGGAAGCGCCCAGGACACCTTCCCGGGCTACATCGACGATGTCGCCATCTGGAAACATCAGATGCGGGACAACGAGATCCTCGCGCTCTACCAGAACGGAATCACGAGCGGGGCCCGCAACGCAGAGGCCTGCGATGGGGTGGACAACGACTGCGATGGCGGCACCGATGAAGGCTATTCGGTGGCCACCAGCTGTGACGGAGAGGACGCCGATCTCTGCGTCAACGGTTCCCGCAGCTGCACAGACGACTCCTGGGGCGCGACATGTGTGGAGACCACCCATGCCTCGGATGTCTGCGACGGGGCCGACAATGATTGCGATGGCAACGCCGACGCCCCCTACGAGCAGGGGGGCGGGTTCCTGAACCAGGACTTCGGAAGCGGAGATCTCCGGGGATGGGATGTCGCGACCACGGGAACCGGCACCGTCAGCATCTCCTCGGGCCAGGCCCATCTCTACGTCGGAGGCACGAATCAACCGACCTCCACCGCGAAGCTCTCCCAGACCACCCGCAGGCTCCCGCAGAGCGGCCCGATGTACCTCCACCTTCGACGCAACTACAGCGTCTATCACACGACATGCACGTTCGTGACGCGGCTCAATGGCAGCGTGATCGAGAACAGCGCGGGCGTGAGCTGGGGCTGGAACAACTCGGGGTGGGGGACTCAAACCTACAATGTCGCCGCCTGGGCGGGGCAACCACTCACGGTGGAACTCCAGGTCTCCTGTCCTGTCGCCTGGTACTCCCTCCACTCCAATGTGTGGGTCGACGACGTCTGTCTGACGCCGGGCATCAACGACACATGCCCCTGCACAGGCAGTTCCTGCCTCTTCGATGTGCTGGGCGAAACCTGCGATGGCGCGGATCCGGATCTCTGCATCGAAGGAAGCCACATCTGCGCCGCAGACCCCCTCCAGACTCAATGCAGCGACGCAGGAGCCTCGGGTCAGATCGCCGCCTACCCCATGGTGGAAGGCGTGGAGGGACTCGTCCACGATCAATCCACGAACGAGAACCCTCTGCGCGTCTCAGGCGCCCAGTGGGTCGACGGAATCGCCGGGAAAGCCCTCGACTTCGATGGAAGTCACGATTTCGCGTTCGCAGAGGCCTCCCGAAGCTGCGCCGCCTTGCCGAACTACAGCTATGCCGGCATGTCGAATGTCTGTGGATGGTCCCAGCAACCGGGTCTCGATTGCTCGGGAACGAAGGATCTCGAGCATGCCGTGGTCCACTGCGCTCTGAGCGGAGGCCGCCTCTGCACTGTCGACGAAATCACGAGCCAGGCCACCAAGGACACGGGCTGTGGATACGACAATCAACAGGTCTGGACGTCGACCCCCTGCACGGAGAACGCGACCACAGGCTTCTGGACCCAGAAGGGAGTGGGCGGAGCGGGCGCTCCCAAGGAATGCCGCGATTCACTGAGTGCAGCGTACGTGCGATGCTGCGCGGACAAGGCCCCGAACACGGCGATGGAGATCGGAACGGGGGCATCCGCCCATTCCATCGAAGCCTGGGTGAAGCCGGACACCTATACGGGCTTCCGAACCATCGCGATGAAAGCCGAACCCGACGGCGGCAACTCCCGCAATGGAATCGGACTGCATCGAAAAGCAAAGCAGTTCACGTTTGGTGGAGCCAACTGCGGTGAATTGGACTCCGGGGGCAACCATCCCCAGGGCAGCTGGTACCACGTCGTCGGGACCTGGGATGGCGGCACGAGTCGGATCTACGTGAATGGATCCCTCGCGAACAGCAGCCCCTCCCAGCCTCAAAACTGCGCGACAGTCCAGAGCTGGCCGACCCTCGTGGGTGCCAGCGTCGTCAAGATAGGCGGTGGCGCGACCCTGACCGACTATTTCAATGGCTCCATCGGCGAGGTCGTCTTCTACGACCGGGCCCTCAGCGCAAATGAGATCGCGACCCATCACAACGAGGGCATCGCGGACAACGACACCGAGCTCTGCAACGGGCTGGATGATGACTGCGATGGACTGACCGACGAGGGGTTCGAACTCAAGGGAACCCTCTGTGACTCCGCCGACACCGATTTCTGCAAGAACGGAACCTACACGTGCGGAAGCGCCGGTCAGCTCCAATGCACGAACGAGAGCGTCGTCAACATCGTGGAGATCTGCAACGCCAGCGACGACAACTGCGACGGCCTCGTGGATGAGGGCTTCGACGTGGGCGTGGCCTGTGGAACCGGCCAATGCGCGGGCGGCGTGAAACAATGCAGCGCGGACGGGATGATGACCGTCTGCTCCACCATGCCAGGCGGCACGGGAGATCTGAGCAGCGTCGACGTCTGCGATGGCATCGACAACAACTGCAACGCCCTCGTCGACGACCTCTACATCGGCGGATCCACCGCTGAAGTGATCCGGGAGACCGGATTTGAGAACGCGCGGATCTGGACGGGCCAGTACAAGGACGGACAGAGCGGAGCCACACAGCACTTCCTCCAGAACAATCCGGGCCAGGCGATGGTGACGGTGCCGACGAGCGGAACCGAGCTCGGCTTCACGAGCCTCTACAAGGCGACCAAGGGCACAACTGGACTGACAGACGGAGACCTCGCGGGGGTCATCACAGCCGGGACCATCCAGAGTGGTTCGAACGTTCTGGTCTGGAGCGACACCGACGGAGAGGTGACCACGACGTTCGACACCGTGGACCTGACGGGCCACGTCAACGCCACCGTCTCCGTTCAGGTCTTCTTCCGCAGCACCGGATGGGAATCGACGGACCACGTTCAAATTCTGGTGACCACGAACCTCGGAACCGAGTATCTGCTCAACACCAAGGGTCAGGACATCGACTACATGGGGCTCGAGAACTCCTGGCACGAGTTCTCCGCCAACCTCGGTGCGGCCACGAGCGCCACCCTCTCACTCGTCGTGCAGACCAACTCGGGCAGCGAAGAAGTGCGATTTGACTCGGTTCGCTTCACGTCGAACTGGACACCGGGCGCCGGCAACACCGTGACGCTCACGGATCTCAACGGAACCGGCAACCTCGTGAAGAACAACGGCTGCGGAGTCGGAAACTGCGCCGGAGGCATCGTGGCATGCGGTGGAAACCAGGTGTCCCTCGTCTGCACCACACACGGCAACGCGGCGGCCGAGAAGTGTGATGCACAGGACAACGACTGCGACGGGAAGACGGATCATGTGGGCGGAGATGGCCCCGATCTGATCGCAAACGACCTCCAGAGCTGTGAGAAGCAGGCGGGGGTCTGCTCCGGGTCCAAGAAACCGAGCCATCTCTGCACGAACGGCACCTGGGACACCTGCACCCACACGGAGTACGGCAACTACACCGGAAACTACGAGGCCAGCACCGAGACGAAATGCGATGGCCTCGACAACGAGTGCGACGGCGACGCGGATGACGACTTCTCCATGACCCTGATGGATGGGTCCACCG
>CAVOCR010000240.1:0-4516 GCA_963694245.1 Myxococcota bacterium | reverse complement strand
GGGAGCGTTGGGGGTGTTCTGCCCCGGGTAGTCTCCGAGTCCGGCCACGTCATCAATGGGCTCAATCACCGCGGCGGCCGGATGGACTCTCTGCGTTCTCTCTGATGCCTGGGCAGTGGTGGCTGCGATGCCTGGCGCGGTTTCCTCCGCGCCGGTTGCATTCACGGCGGTCGGTAGTGTGGTCTCCGAGTTCGGCTCCGAGGGCGTTGTGAAGGGAGACCAGAGCCAGAGCAGACCCATGACACCGGCAGCGGCGGCCAGCGGAGCCGCCCAGCCTCGACCTGTCTGTGTCGCTCCGAGGATTCCGCTTGCGAGAACTCCCGGGTGCGAAGCGTCCATGGGGCGTCGTCGATTGGCTTTCGGGATCACGACGTTTCGGTCCTGGATCACCGTGCCTGCCGTTCGAGACTCCTGGTGACGCTGGTTGGCCTGACTTCCCCATTCGCCGGTGGTCACTGCAGGTTCTTCCATCTCTTCAGGGAATTCCTCGTCCCATCGCGTGTCGTGTGCGGTGGGAAGAGATTCCGTCGGCGTCGTCGGCTCCGGGGCCGACGCGACCATGGGCGTGATCCGCTCCTCGCCAAATCGGAGGATCTGCACGCTGATGCCGCCGGTGGCTCCAGACTGCCGTGCGGCGTCCACCAGACGACTGGCGGCCACCTGCGGATCGTGCTGGGAAATCAGGCGGACAACCTCCGAGAGGTCGACGCGCTGGTGGAGCCCCGGGCTGACCAGAACCACGGTATCTCCCCGCTCGAGGGTGACCGGCTCGCGGGTGACCAGGACCCTCGCGCTGTCGCCTCCTCCGAGGGAGCCTTCGCGTGCGGCGAGTCCGAGATCCACAAGCTGGGTTGGATTCGCAGGGCTCGGGGTGGGGTTTTGCAGGATCTCAATGGCCGTGTTGTTGCGGATGATCACGACGCGGACGTCGCCCGCTCGGGCCGCGTGGACTCCGCCTTCTTCGACGAGGATCGCTCCACAGGCAGCCCCACTTCCCCGAAGAGAGGGGTCCTTTGCGGCGCGCGCCGCGAGAATGTCGTTGGCGCGAACGAGGGAGTTCGCGAGGCGCTCGGGGATGGTGCCCGAAGACGCTGTTCGGAAATGTGTCAGGACCGTGCTGACCGCCAGGTTTCCTTCCAGGCGGCCGCCTCCAGTTCCTCCAAGGCCCGACGCGAGCACGAGCAGATGTCCAGCCAGAAGGCTCGCGTGTCCCAGTGCATCCCGATTCTCGTCGGGATTTCCACCGTGGTCATTGCGTTCGCCGATTTGTACTAGGCTCTCAAAGTCGCGCATTGATTGATCCATCCTGGAGCGGGAACGCGGAGCATAGATCCGGGTGATTGGAAGGGTCAAGGGGGTGACCTTAGAAGTCTCTCAGTGTACGGTTTGTGGATGAGTGGAAGCGTGCTGTGGGGAACAAGTTCATGGACGTACGAGGGCTGGGAAGGCCTCGTCTATGCCGATGTGGCTCGCTATGGAAAGCACTTCAAGCGGGAAAGCCTACGGGAGTATGCGCGATGCGGCCGCTTCGAGTGCGTGGGCATCGATGGTTCCCATTACCGTCCTCCGTCCATCGCCATGCTTCGGGATTATGCCGTGCAGCTCCCCCGCGGATTTCCGTGTGTGGTGAAAGTCTGGAGAGCGCTGACGAATCCCTTCTTTTCCTCTCATTTTGGGCCTGCGGAGGCATTGGGAGAGGAGAATCCTGACTTTCTCTCAGCAGAGGTCTTTCGGAGCCGGTTTTTGCCGGTTTTTCGGGCCTATTTTCGGGATCACGTGGGAGCCTTCGTTCTGGAGATCCCCCCCCTCTCTGTGAACCGCATGGGAGGGGGAGAGTTTCTGGATCGCCTGGATGCGTTTCTGGGAGCGCTGGACGAGCCCTGGCCGATGAGCGTCGAAATCCGCACGCGTGAGTGGCTCTCCCCGGCCTACTTTGAGGTATTGGAAGCGCATGGTGCGGCGCATGCGTTCAACGTGTGGACGGGGATGCCCCTCCCCGATGCGGTGATGGACGCCCATCCACAGGCTCTGCAGACCGCTTCCTTTGGAGTCTGTCGCGCTCTCGTGGCCCCCGGAGTCCGCTACGCCGATGCTGTGAAGCGATATCAGCCCTATGCGTCACTTCAGGCGCCGAACATGTCCGTCCGCGGAAGTCTGGAACGTCTTGCACGAGCGGCGATCGAGAACGATGTGAGAATGCTCGTGTCGGTCAACAATCGGCTCGAGGGATGTGCTCCGCTGACGATCGAAGCCATGCGAGCCCGCCTGGCGGGAGAGGCGGCCAGGGACACAGGCGGCTGCTGAAGGCCAGGAGCGGTTTTGAGGTGACACCGTGAGGTGCAATATGCGATACGAACCGAGGTGGAACGGTCCAGTCGATGGAGCGCGATGAAGCTTGAAGGACGAATCCTGTTTGTGGTGGATGACCCGGACGCGCTGCGCCGCCAGCTCGACGGGGAGGACATTGATCCTTCGGGAATGGACTACGTCTTTGGCGTCAACACCGATGCGATGATCAGCGGAAGTGCCTGCACTCTTGGCTATACGCCCGCCGTCCTCGGACCTCATTTTCTCGAAAATTTCCAGGAGACCGTCGCAGAAGGGGATGTCCTTGCGGGCGGTTTCCAGGTGATCGTCGGCGGCGAGGCCTACGGTTCCGGATCCTCTCGGGAAGCGGCCGTCGTCGCGCACGTCGGTTCGGGCATCGAACTGGTGGTGGCGCGAAGCTTCCAGCGGATCTTTCAGGAAAACATGGTCTACGCCGGAGTGCCCTTCACCTCCGACATGGGGGTTGTTGAACGCCTGATGAAGGGCGAGGACGTGGATCTCGCTGCCCTCGTTGCGCAGCTCCCCGTGTTTTTCCGGGAAGTCGCACGTCGGGGGGGACTGCTCCCCTATGGGACCGCGATGATCGCGGGAGAGGTGAAGCCGCCGTATGCCACGGATGTCGCGTCCCGACCCATGAATGTCGTCGAGAAGATCGTGGCACAGAACACCTGGTGCGGGCGGGGAAACGCCTACGGTGTGAAGAGCGTTTCTCCCGGAATGCAGGTGTTCTGCCGGACAGGATTCCGCGGAATGCATGAGTACACGGCGGGGATGGTGCTCGACCTCTACGAGAAGGAGTGGGGGAGAATTCCAGTTCACGAACCGGACTCAGTGGCAGCGTTTGAAGACCATTTTGTTCTTCTCGACCACCCGGATGTCCCGGCCCATGTGCGCGAAAGTCGACTGGGCCCGGCGCAACGTCTCGCACGCCAGATGGTGGAAGTCTGCGAGGAGTATGGGGTCGGTCTGCATGGACCCAACCGCGCACTTCCGGCGGGCGTGTGTCACCGGATTGTGGTGGAGGAGTATGCAACACCCGGAACGGTGGTGGTGCTCACGGACAGCCATACGCCCACGGCCGGAGTGCTCAACACGTTGGCGTTTGGTGTGGGCTCCACAGCGATGTCGTTTGCGCTTCGTACAGGCCTGATTCCCGTGACTGTCCCCCGAGTCGTTCGCGTCCTCGTGGAGGGGGAATCGGCAGGCGTATCGCCCAAGGATTTGATTCTTCATCTGATTGGGGACCCCTACTTCCGAGAAGAGCATTGGCGCGCGAGCCCCACGGACACGTGCGTGATGCAGTTGGGGGGATCCGGACTGGATCAATGGGACGTGGATGAACTCTCCGTGCTCACGAACATGAGCGTCGAGGGGGGATTGATGACGGGGGTTCTCGAACCCTGCGCTCCGATCCTGCGATTTCTCAAGGAGCGGCGGGGACTGGACGTCACGGAAGCGATGGTGACTCCGGATCCCGACGCGATCTACGTTCGTGAAATCACGATCAACCTCGCCGATGTGCCTCTGACAGTCGCCACGCCGGGGGATTCGCGAAATCGGGCGGCGCTCAATACGGTTGGAGAGGTTCCCATTCACAACGTGGTGATCGCTTCGTGTACCGGAGGATCCCTCGCTGACTTGAAGTCCGCAGCCCATATCCTGGATGGCCGCGACCTGGCGGCCGGGGTACGCCTCACCGTCACACCGTCGAGTACGGAGGTACATCAGGAGGCCGACACCCTCGGTCTTCTGGACATCTTTCGGCGGGTCGGAGGTGTGGTCACGGAGCCGGGCTGTGGCTCCTGCATTGGGAACGGTCCCGGGGTTCCCCATCCGGGGGAGACGACGGCCAGCACGACCAATCGCAACTTCGCTCGTCGAATGGGGGCGCCAGGGCCCGTGTATCTGGTCTCGCCGGCAGTCGCAGCTGCGAGCGCTGTGTTTGGCGTGCTCACCGATCCCCGTGAACTCGATCGCTGAGACCGTGTCTCTGCTGCACCCTTTCTGTTCGCTTCTGAAGAAGGGCAGTTTTCGGGACTGAGCAGGACTTGTGCCGGGGAGAGCATTCGGACATTCTCGGAGCCTGAATGCGATGGGGTGATGGGATGCTCTGGACGAATTTCACGCCTGTGGTCGAATCCTGCAAGCCCTGGGTGCTGGCGACTGATCTGATTGTGGATCGTTTGAA
>CAVOCR010000239.1:0-4517 GCA_963694245.1 Myxococcota bacterium | reverse complement strand
CCGATCCCTCTCCGCAGGGATTCGTTCCGGTATCGGGGAGACAGACCGGTCCCACGCCTGGGATTTCGAGGCAGCTGGTATCACATGGACAGATGGCTTCGTCCCAGCACGGTTGCGAGCAATATCCCTGTCCCGTCGTGTTGTTGATCATGCAGATCTGCGAAGCGCATTGGCTTGAATCTTCGCATTCGCCACCGGTCGGGATGCCTTCGTTCAGGCAGACTCCGACATCCGGTGCGCCATACCCGATGCACATCGTGCCCTCCGGGCATTCGATTTCTCCCTCCAGGATGCAGAAGTCCACGCATTGGGAAACGCTGGATCCGAGGGGTTGGAAGCAGTGATCGGATGCGCACTCCGCGTCCTCCGTGCACAGGCCTCCGATTCCGAGAAGAACTGGGGGCGGGGCTCCTTCACCGGGTACGCACGCTCCGAAACTCTCTGAGAGCTTCAGGCACCATGTACCCGCCGAGCAGTTGTCGAGGGCGGGATCACATGCGGCTCTGCAGTAGCCCTGATCCGTCTCCGCATCGAGGACACAGAGCCCACTCTTGCATTGAAAGTCGACTTCGCAGGGCTCGTCATCGAATTTGTTCACGCCTCCGAGATCCGCGATGGACCAGCAGGCTCCTTGAGGTCCCGTGGCTCCAGGAAGTCCGACACAGATGTTCCCGGAGGGGCAGTTGGCGCTTCCTTCGCTTACATCACAGGTGGACTGGCACTGGGGCGTTCCGAGGATCGGGTGAATGGTACAGAGCCCACTGGTGCACTCGGATGAGGATTCGCACTCGGAGCCATTGCTCTTTTGATTCGGATCCCCGGGAACGCATGCGCCGCCGCCACCCCCCTGGTAGCTGGCGCAGTTGAACCCCTCTTCACAGGTGTTGGAGTTTCCGGGTGTACAGAGGTGGGTGCAGATTGCGGAACCGTCGCTCAGGGGCTGGCAGAAGAGGTCGTCCGCGCACTCGATGGAGGTGTTGCAGCTTTCGCCCAGCCCCTGGGTGGAGCTGGATTCCAGGTCCAGGATGCATTCACCGCTCTCACAGATGTATTTGGCCGAATAGTATTCGTCTCCGGAGATGTCGTGGTTGTCCATGACGTAGGGGCACTCATCGTCGTTGCTGCAGGGATGGGTCCCTCCGACAGGGTAGAGGAAGCAGACTGCGAGCATGTCGTCTTCTTCCAGCGTCTGTGAGTTGAGGGTTCCATCGGAACTTGGCGCCATGGTCGGGGGATTGCTCATGGGCCAGCCCCCGAGGTTGTGCTGTACTCCGAAGAGATGACCGACTTCGTGCACGGCTGTGGACTTCACGTCGAGCTTGTTCCAGCTCGCCTGGTTGGAAGTGGTCCATTTGTGGAGGTATCCGTTGAGCGCGATGTCCGCTTCGAGAATGGTTCCCTGGAAATTGTAGAGTGGCGCGGTGACTCCGAGGACGTAGGAGCCGAAGTTCCAGGAGCTGTCCTCGACCCAGGTGACGTCATTCTCGTTGTTGGCGTCGCCCCCATTGAGGAGATTCACGGCCCCGCATTCTCCGATGTGCTCCACGGTGAGCGTCGTGCATTCGATCCCCGCCCAGTCGGCAAACGACTCGTGAATGGCGGCGATGTCCGAGCCGTCATTGATGTTGTCCGATCCGGCAGGGTTCAGGCGGTAGGTCACATGATTGGGCGCCGGCCACCGGACGGGACTCTTGGATCCCGGCGCGTGGGTGATGGTGAAGGCGTTCGCGGAAGTCACCATGCCCAGAAGGCAGAAGCAACTCACCAGGAATCGCGTGGACCGGCTAAGGCCGCGTCGGGGTCGGAGTCTTTTGTTCGTGGATGTGATGGCGCACCTCTGCGAGAAAATCCTTGAGAGGATGGTGACGTGTCAGGGGAGCTGACGCGCCCAGAATGAATCGTCCTTCGGGGTCATGGCGAGCGATGGAAGCACCGGACGGTCGCTGCGAGACCACGGGCTCCAGGCTTCCATCTGGAGCGTCTTCGATGACAAACACGCCCTGATGCAGTCCGGTCAGCGCGAACCCTGTCGCGGTTTTTTCAAGAAAGAGCACGACCTCCATCCCTTGCACGAACTCCGGCATTCCCGGGACATGCAGCGTCTGTCCATGCAGGGACCCGCCCAGCAGGGAGATCGTCAGGAGGCTGTCTTGAAAGTGGCCTGCTCCTTTGAGGGCTTCCACGGAGCGGAAGCGGACCTCTGTATGAATGGCCCCCGGACGTCCGGAAGCTTCCGTCACGCGTACATCGACGACGACTCCCTGAAAAATGACGGCAGAGGCTTCACTCATCTTCTCCAGACCGACTTCCAGCACCACTGTTGCGTTCGCGCTCATGGGAAGCACAAGGAGAGATGTCAGAAGTGAAAATGTGGAAATCCAGCGGGTCATCAGAGCCTCCTGCGGCGCTTTGCGCCAACGGACACAGTGTTCCACAACCGGTGCGTCGGTTCAATCACGACGCATGGATTCCCCGGAATGAAAGACTTCACTGGGCCGTGTCTCCTCCTCAGGATGCGGCTCACTGGACAGGGCTCGCCGTCTCCGTGATGCTGGGGGCATGGGGCGAGTCATCACGATCGATCTGCTGCGAAGCTGCAACCAGGCCTGTGGTTTTTGTCATTTTCGTTCTTCGGAGCCAGTGCTGGCACCGGCGGCTGACGTGTTGAAATCTCTCCAAACCGGTTTTCGGGAGGGGGCCCGCTTTGTTCGGTTCACGGGCGGAGAGCCCTTGTTGGATCGGCGCCTGCTGAAGTGGCTCCGAATCGCTCGTGAGACGGGATTCACGGAGATTGCGGTGGAGACGAACGCCACGATCGCGAGCCTCCCCGGGATGGCGACCCGACTCGCGGAAGCGGGATTGACGCGGGCCTGGGGCAATCTCATGAGCGCCGTGGATTCGGAAAACGATGCCATTACACGCGATCCGGGGGGCGCTTCTCGAACGTGGGAGGGTCTGCGGGCTCTGGCGAGCGCAGGGGTGTCGTTGGGATTGAGCGTCGCCGTGACCTCGGAGACGGCGCCGGGCATCGCCGGGCTCATCGATCGGGCGGCATCTGAGCTGGACGGGGTGGATGCGCTCCGGCTTCTGGTGGTTCAGGAGTCGCATCTTCTGGATCATGCGTCGTTGCAATCCGCGCTCGGCCTGGCGTGTACGCGGGCTCGAAAACATCGCATGGACTTTCGGTTTGAGCCGGTCTGGGCGCCGCCACCCTGTGCTTTTGACGATCGGTTTGTCGCCGTGCATACGCCCTTGTACGCCAGCTTCTACATTGGGGAGGGAGACCCGCTTTCGGACGCTCGACAGCGGGTGGAGGCCTGCGCCACCTGCGCCGTTCAGGACCGTTGTCCGGGGTTTCATCGGGAGTACCTGGAGAAGGGAGGCCGCGTTCCTTCGGAGCCGATTGGAGAGAGCGCACGGGTCGCCTTGAAGGGGCAATTGGGTGGGATCGCGCGCCACCGCACAGCGCAGATGCAGATGGTGCAGACCCCCTCGGAAGATCCCGATGTCGAGCTGAACACGCATCCCAACATTCGCGTCAACTGGGCGTGCAATCAGCGGTGTCGTTTCTGCTGGGTGGACTTCGACTGGACTCCTCCGACCCGGGAGGTGGTCTTTCAGCAGATCGATGAGGTCGCGAAGAACAGACCGCGTTGGATCGTCTTCACCGGGGGAGAACCCACGCTGGTCCCCTGGCTCTCCGATGTCATCGCCCATGCCCGATCCGCGGGAATCGACCGGGTTCGTCTACAGACCAATGCAGTGCATGCGGAGGCTCAGGCCGGGAAGCTTGCGAAGGCCGGACTGAGTCATGCGCTCGTGAGCCTTCATGGGCATGTTGCGGAGATCTCGGACGCTGTGACCCAGGCTCCAGATACGTTTGAGAGGAGCGTTCGTGGAATCGATGCGCTTCTCGGAGAGGGAGTGGAGGTGAGCCTCTCCCATGTGATCACGAGCCACAACCAGGAGAGTACTCGGGCGTTTGCGGATTTTGTCGCGGATCGCTGGAAAGGGGTCGTCGAGATCGTCTGGTCGGTCGCGGCGCCGATCACAGAGGCCACGGATCGCTACGAGGGCGGCATTGTAGCGTTTGATACTGCTGGACCCGCCCTGATGCGGGGATTGGAGCGCTGCCTCGAACGAGAGGTACCCTTTGGGGGGCACAACGACACCTGTGGTGTTCCCCGTTGTGTGTTGCAGAACGACCCCCGATTCGTCGCCGATCTCTCGCCCCAACTTGCGGACGAAGGTGGGTTCACCCATCCACCGGTCTGTGATGAGTGCCTCTACCGGGGGGCCTGTCGAGGGGTTCGGACAGCTTACGCCGAGGCGCATGGGGGGCTCGGGCTGCAGGCGATTGTGTCCGATGCCCCATCCGATTGACATGATGTCATGGAGCGACGCCCCATCCGTCGCATCCGCGTCATTCTGGCACGCGGCGTCCGGGGGCGGCTCGTTGCCAGGACTCGTGCCTTTGAAGCTCATTGAAGGGAATGCCAAGTGAGTTCATGGGGTTG
>CAVOCR010000238.1:0-4525 GCA_963694245.1 Myxococcota bacterium | reverse complement strand
TCCGATCGGGAACACGTACCTCGCGGACGCCCACGAGAAGGGAAAGCATATCGGTCTCCTCGGCCTTCACATCGCTCCGAATGACTCCGCCCCCGTCTTCCACGATCCCGCGGGACGTGCCGTCCTCCAGGAGCTCCAGGGGGAGGTGGTCCGTAGAATCGCCTCCCGAACCCGAGCGATTGAAGGAGCTGAGGAGGCCGGAAGACAGGGAAACCTCGCCTGGTTGAAAAAGAACGTCGTGGAATTGAAGACGGAGCTTCTGGAGATTCGACTCTCCCTGGGAGAGATGACAGACGCCCCCGCAAACGCGAGCGTCATCTCCTGGGACCTCATTCCACTGGACACGTCCCTTCCGGAACACCCGGAGGTTCAACGCACCGTGTCGGCGCTGCTCACGCGCCACCCCGCGCTCCGAAAAAAGAAGACGGCTCCAGAGAACGCGCCAGCACCCTAGTCCGAAAGACGCTGCATCCTCCCCACCGCGACGGGATTCATGGCGGTGGACTGCCCCACTGGATGATGGAAGCGACGGTTTTCCGGGTATTTGAAGCCATGAACGGCCCCGATCTCCAACTGAAACGTGCGCCCGGTCCGGCGCTCTCGAGCGCGTACGCGATCCCCGCTCTTCCATTCATTCGGAGGGGCATCCAGCCATTCAAGTTGCAGGTGAATCGCAGGAAAGCTCCCCCCCAACAGCGAAAACGCGAAGAGGGCGGGGCCTTCCGCCGTCGCCTCGCTCAAGCCCTCCCCCTTGCGCGCTGCGTGAAAGGATTCCGGGTTCACCAGGCCATAATAATCCACGAGTTGCGGGCTGCACTCGGCGGTCCAGACCTTCCGTGAGATCCATCCCACCTCGCCCAGCAGGATGGGGAGACAATGCGGATTGTGATCCCTCAACCAGTCCCCCGCCGGGGCATGCACGTTCGCGAGATGTCCCCGTTGGGCGTCCCGGCCCTCGGCCCAGGAGAACGTGCCCAGCACCAGGTGTCCGAGAAGAAGTGCACATCCCACGCGTCCCACCACGCGAGTCAGACCTCTTCTCTCCTCGAGCTCTGTCCATCCCCTGGCGGCAGCGATGGGCAGGAGGAGCAGATGCACGGCCTGATACCGACCCGCGACCTCAATCACCGGCAGTTCAAGAGCGTAGAGCGCATGAACCACGAGCGCCCATGTACCCAGAAGAGCCCACGCTCCATCCCGGGAACGAAGCGCGCTCCAGACTCCCATTCCCGCGAACGACACCATCACCGTCCAGACGCCTGGGATGCCATGAGAACTGACCCCGCGGTACCAGAACTCTCCCCATTCCAATCCCAGCGTCACACTTCTCTCGAGCAGCCATGGCAACGCTGCGAGACCGTGTACTGGAACTCCCCACAAGAAGCGTTTCGCTTCCCCTGTCACCGGAAGCAGCCCACCGACATGCGACCAGTTCACCCAGAAGAGCGCTGCCGCTGCAGTCCCCATCCCGGCCGCCATCCAGAGCATGGACTTTCGAGAAGTGGGTTCCGGGTCACCGCACCTCGCTTGAAAGCGCATGTAGAGGCCCACGAGAATCGCGAAGACGAGGCCTTCCAGCCGAAGAAGAATCGCAAGAGAGGCCCATGCCCCCACCGCCTGGGGATTCCGTTCCCGTGCCGCCGAAAGCGCGTGGATGCACGCGCCCAGAAAAAGAAGGGTCTCCATCCCCGAGAAGGCATGCCACAACACGGGTCCTGTCCACGCGAGGAGCACCACGGCACCACTTGCGCTCTGGGGGGAACTGACGCGCAGAAGTCGATGAACTCCGGTGAGCAGCACAGCGAGCGAGACCCCTCCAAGGATCGTGGCGGAGACCACTGCATTCCCCAGAAGCATCACGCCGAAAGCGTTGAGAAGAACCCAGCCCGGAGACGTGCCTGCAGCGCTCGGCTCCCCCCGCACGAGGGAGAGCAGGCCATCCTCAAAGAGGTGTTCCGCCAGAGCCATGTGGACATGCGCGTCTTCCATGGCGAGCCCCAGGCCCCCCAGTAGAAGGAATGTGGCGCCCGCGAGCACCGTGACTCCCGCGCTGATCCACTTCATCCGGTCCTGTTCAATCATGTGCAAGCCACCCCGAGGGGAACACTCCTCCCTGAGTCATGATGGGGAAGCAAAGACGGCACGGAACATCGTCGAGCGCCATCGTACCGAAGCCTCAGTGGAGCTCGCCCCGAAGGAGATAGAGTCCATCCTTGAACCCCTTGAAATAGCGAGCGAGCAGTCGATGCATGACCGGATCTTCGGTCCCGTCCAGATGAAGATGCCGCTCAGCGACGTAGGTCGCATGATTCCGTGCGTGGACGAGAACGTGATACCACGGCCCACTCCCTGCCGCGGGCTCCCGGCCCCAGCCATCGTCCCCCTGATGAGCGGGATCGACATCCACAATCACACCCCGATATCCGAAGAGCGCGTGTTGGACCACATCGCCGATCCGAAATCGGACATGCTGGTATTCCACAAGAAGCTCATCCGGGGATGAGTGAATGCCTGAACCTTTGACCACGTTTGTTCTCCTGGGCTAAATCGTAGGGTCCTCTGGAGTGAGCCGCAATTTTTCCGAAAGAGAGCCTCGAGGTGTTCATCCCATGCGCCCTGCTGGACCCGCGAAGACAGGACGCCATGGGCGTGCCAAACGTCTGGCACTGCTCTGTTCACTCTATTTTGTTCAGGGGCTTCCCTTTGGATTCCAGGCCAAAGCCCTCCCGATCCTTCTTCGGGAAACCGGGATGTCCCTTGCGGCGATCGGATTCGCCGGGGCCCTGTCGCTCCCCTGGCTCCTCAAGATTCTCTGGGCCCCCCTCGTCGATCGTCCGATCCTCCCCGGCCTGCCCCGCCGAAAGGGGTGGATTCTTCCCACCCAGGGACTCCTCGCACTGACGTGTCTCGGCGCGGGATGGGTGGACCCCGTGACTCAACTCCCCCTCCTTCTCGCGCTGGTCGGCGTCATGAACCTCTTCGCCGCGACTCAGGATGTGGCGGTCGATGGGCTCGCGGTGGACATCCTTGGAGAGGACGAACTGGGCCCCGGAAACGCAGCCCAGGTCGTGGGCTACAAGCTGGGCATGCTCACAGGAGGGGGATTGCTCGTCTGGCTCGCCCTCGACTGGCTCGGCTGGTCTGGCGTGTTTTTCGCGATGAGCCTCCTCATCACGGGGGTTGGGATCTGCGTCCTCTTCACCTCGTTTCCGAACTCATCAATCCAGGCCCCCGACGATTCCGGTCCGGGGCTCCGGGAGATCTACGCCGTCCTCCGGAAGTCGGCCACAACCCGAACAGGCGCCCTCGTGCTCGCGATGACGGCGACGTACAAGATGGGGGAGGCGATCATCGATCGCATGTTCACCCCCTTTCTGATTGACCAGGGATTCACGGCCATGGAAATCGGTCAATGGGTGGGGTCCATCGGAATGGGCTGCTCCATCGCGGGGTCCATCGTGGGAGGGCTGGCCGCCATGCGCACGCCGCTTCCCCGTGCACTCCTTGTCGCCGCAATTCTTCGTCTGATTCCCCTCGCCGCCGAGACCCTTCTCCCTCTGACCACCCCCACCGCATCCCTGGTGATCGCCATCACGTCCGCTGAACATTTCTTCGGAGGCGCCCTGACCACGATCATGTTCGCCACCATGATGTCCTCCGTGAACCGTCGAATCGGCGGGACCCACTTCACAGCGCTCGCGGTCATCGAGGTCCTCGGAAAATCACCCGGCGCATGGGCCAGCGGAATGATCGCCGACCAATGGGGTTATTTTCATGCGTTCGCAATCGGTCTCCTTCTCTCTCTCGGGTTTGTGGGACTCGCGATCGCGCACGAACGAACGGCACGTCGTTCAAAAGACGAGGAGAGTCGCCTGCATGCCCCCCCACCTGAAACCGTCTGGGTTGGCGAGACTCCCGAGAAGGAGTAGATTGGCCTCCAGGAGTGAACACATGGGCGCCATCTGCAGTCTCAAGGACGTCGTCAAGGAATACCATCTCGGCACGATCGTGGTCCCCGCCGTACGCGGGGTCTCCCTGGAAATCGCCCAGGGCGAATTCTCCACCATCGCGGGACCCTCGGGCAGCGGGAAGACGACGCTCCTCAATTTGATTGGGTGTGTGGACACGGCCACCGAAGGATCGGTCACGGTCGCGGACCAGGTCACAAACGACCTCTCGGACCGCGCGCTCACCAACCTCCGCCTGCACACGGTCGGCTTCATCTTCCAGAGCTTCAACCTGCTCTCGGTCCTCTCCGCCTTCGACAACGTCGCCATGCCCCTCCTCCTCCAGAACACGAGTTCCGCGAAGGAGCGGGATGAACGCACGGAGTCCATGCTCCGCAAGGTGGGCCTCGGGGACCACATGCACCATCGCCCCAATGAACTCTCGGGAGGCCAGCGCCAGCGCGTCGCCATCGCACGCGCTCTCGTGACACGTCCGCGCCTGGTTCTCGCCGATGAACCCACCGCCAATCTCGACTCGGAAACAGGAGCGGCCATCATCGGCGTCATGAAGGAGATCA
>CAVOCR010000237.1:0-4535 GCA_963694245.1 Myxococcota bacterium | reverse complement strand
AACTTCGTACGCTCCACGCTGGAGTTCTGGACGACCCAGGACGGTGAACGCCACATCCTCGACCTGGGATGTGGCCCGGGAGACATCCCCATTCGGCTGGCGGAGGCGCTTCCGGAAGCCCGGGTCACGGGAATCGACGCCTCCGAGCCCATGGTCGCCCTGGGATGGGACCGGCTTCGAACGAGCGCTCTCGGCGAGCGCGTGACCCTCGAGGTGGCGCGCCTTCCCCTTACGGATCCAGGAAGGAACTGGGACCTCATCATCAGCAACAGCCTGCTGCACCACCTGCCTGAAGGAGCGATTCTCTGGAATGAGGTCCGGCGGCAATGTGCGGGGAGCGGGCGCAGGACTCACGTACGCATCATGGATCTGCGAAGACCCCCCTCGCCCGAGGAGGCACAGAGCCTCGTCGACACGTATTCCGGGGAGGAACCGGAGATCCTCCGGCGCGATTTCTACAATTCACTGCTGGCGGCGTTTACACCGGAAGAAGTCCGGGAACAACTGGACCGGGCGGGCCTCGAGGCCCTGGAGGTGAGCCTCCCCTCGGATCGTCATCTGCTGATCACGGGAATCGTTCAGGGCTGAGAGCCCATGAACCGGCAGCTCAGCCGCAGAGGTCTGAAGCCTCGTCGTCCCCATCGGGACAATCCGCCTCTCCGTCGCACACCTTCCCGGTGGCGATGGAGCTTCCGTCGGAGCACTCGAACCCGATGCTGCCGCAATCCGTCTCATCCGCTCCATTCGTGCACTGGGGGTCTCCGTCGCACTGGTAGGCCGTGGGGATGAACTCCCCATTCCCACAGTCGAACGTGTCGGCGTTCGTTCCTACGTTGCCGCCGTTGAGCCCGCACTCCGTCTTCATCGTCTCGACCACGACTTCATCATAGAGGTTGCATTCCGCGGGCAAATCGTCGCTGAAGTAATTGCAGCTCTGAATCTCCGCGGGAGTGGAGCATTGAATGGTGTCCTGGCAATCAATGGCGATTTGAAGCGCATCCCCCACGCACTCCATGGCGTCCTTGATCTGTGAGTTGGTCGTCATCAACACGGCGATGCAATCGGGGTTCTCGATGTTGAACGACTGGTTGAGTGTTACGGTCAGGAGCTCCACGCATTCCTCGGTACTCGAAATCTGGGCGTTCGAGGGCAAGCTCCCCGCCTCCACGAATCCATCGATGCAGACACAGCTCTTTTCGATGAGCTCGGCGAGCTTCTGGGTGACGATGAAGTCGGCAGCGATCACCGTTCCGCCTTCCTCTCCGGAGTCTCCGCCCGCTGCCCCTTCTTCCCCGAGGGGTCCGGTGAACGTGCCTCCCCCTTCCTCTTCGCCGCACCCGAGGGTGGCGAAGGACGCAAGGGCCGCGATCATGGCAAGAATCAAGAGGCTGGAAAGATTCGTGTTGTGCTGAAGCATCTCTGAAACTCCGTTCCAAGGTTCCCGTCGGGCGGCTCATCCTGGCCACCGGTATCAACAGGCTACTTGAGTTCGCCCCGAGACGCCAATCAAGACGAATCGGAAATGCCCCCGCAGAGATGGAGGAGGACCCGGTGCAGTTGCTGCGCCGAATTCCCGTTTTGCACAGCAGAGTCGAAACGGGATGGAGAACATGGCATGCTCTCCCGCGCACCGAAACACGAGGCAGCCTCGGAGGCCAGGATGAACATCCGCAGTCACATCCTCTACACCACGATTCTCTGCCTGACAGGTCTGACAATCGGATGCGCCAGCAGTGGCGGCGACAACGCAGAGGGAGGAGAATGGAACCGGGACGCCACGGACTGGGCTCTCGACGTCCAGGAGGATTCCGGACCCCGGTGTGAGCCAACCCAGTTCTGCACCAGCGAAGATGTGGAGCAATGCGGAGAGATCGACGACGGATGCGGAGGAACCCTCGACTGTGGAGAGTGTCCGGACGGACTCCTCTGTGCGAAAGAGGGGGAGGAGGCACACACCTGCGTGACCCCTCCATGCGGCAGAGAGGCATGCCAGGCGTTCGAGATGGAATGCGGCAAGGTCCTCGACGGCTGCAACGAGTTCATTGAATGCGGTCCCTGCCCCAACGGAATGACCTGCTCCATCACCACGTGCATCATGGTGGCCGGAGGTCCCGACAGCTGCCGACTGCAATGCGGCGGAAGAGCCGAAAACTGCGAATGCACCACGGCCTGCCTGGAGACGGGCGACTGCTGTGAGGACTTTCTCGACGAATGTCCCAGTTGTGCCACGGCCTGTGATGACAAGGAATGTGGTGCGGATGGCTGCGGCGGTTCCTGTGGAGAATGCGCGTTTGACGAGCTGTGCACGTTCAACCAATGCGCCCCCTGCGTCCCGCAATGCGACGGACTGACCTGTGGGTCGAATGGCTGCAGTGGTTCCTGCGGGGAATGCCCCGAGGGGGAGGCCTGCTCGGAGGGGGAATGCTTCGAGTGCATTCCCAACTGCGAAGGGAAGCCCTGTGGACCCGATGGCTGCGGGGGTTCGTGTGGGGATTGCGATCCCGTCTGCGCCAACCTGCTTCCGGGACCGCTCCCACTCAAGGTCTTGCCGGGACTGATCGCCAGCGAGGATCTCGACATCAACGCCGAGGGAATGCTGGTCGGCAGCAACGACAAGACCATCTTCCTCAACTCGTACGAGGGCTCGACCACCATCCTGGTCCCCAACATCGACTTCCGTGCGGGCATGCGCTTCATCCCCGGGGGAGATCTGATCGTGAACAAGGACACCACCGGACAGGTGCTCCGCGTGGAGCCCGATGGGACCACCCACACGGTCGTGAACGGGCTGTCCTATCCCAACGGGATGACCGTGGACATGGAAGGGTTCGTCTACGTGACGGATCAGGGAACCAACAAGGTCCTGCGCATTGATCCCATCGCGGAGGAGTATGAGGTCATCACGACGGCCGTCGGATCTCCCAATGGGATCACGTTCTCCGTGGACTACAAGCTTCTCTTCATCGCGGGATTCAACGGGGACCCGACCGTCTACGCACTCCCAGTGGAGGCTCCAGGTGTCTTTGGAGAGGCCTTCCCCTACGCCACGAACGTCGGCACGGGCGCGCTGGATGGCATGGGTGTCGACATCTGCGGCAACCTCTACATCGCGGATTATGGCGCCAGCCAGCTCCTCCGCATTCCCCCGGGAGGCGGACCCAACAACGAGGTCGTCATCCAAAACGGCGGCTACATGCCGAATCTCCAATGGGGCCAGGGAATCGGCGGATGGGACTCGCTCTCCATCTATCTCCCCGAAGGCTGGGCGAAGCAGGTGCGAGAAGTGTATCTCGGCGTCCCCAGCAAGCCGCTGCCCATCCCCTGACCCCCCCAAAAAAATTCATCGCCGCAGGAGTTCACATGCGTTTCCAGTTCGCCGCCCTGATTGCCACCGCTCTCCTGTGTCTGTCTGCCTGTGAAGGCAGTTCTTCCGGCAGCTCCGAGGAGACCGGAGGATGGGCCGAGCCCTGCGATGAAGCGACCCCCTGCGCCGGCAACCTCGTATGCCTGGGCGGAGTCTGCGTGGAAGACCAGAGTGGGGAGGAGACGGGCCAGACCCAATGTGCCCCCGGGAGCAAGCTCCTCTGCTCGTGTCCAGACGGCCTCAGCAGCAAATCAGAGTGCAATGCCGACGGCACGGGATTTCTTCCCTGTGACTGCGGGGGAGGCACCGAAGTCGGTGGAGAAGTGGGCGGCGAAGTCGGAGAGGAAGTGGGCGGCGAGGTCGGAGAGGAAACGGGAAGCGAGGTCGGCGAAGAGACCGGAAGCGAGGTCGGCGAAGAGACCGGAAGCGAGGCCGGCGAAGAGACCGGAAGCGAGGCCGGCGAAGAGACCGGAAGCGAGGCCGGCGAAGAGACAGGCACTCAGGGAAACTCAATCGCCGTCGACCCCAACTGCATCGACGGCCAATACTCGGAGGTGATGGCGGACCCCAATGGCGACATCAGCAGCCCCATCGCCCAGTATGCGCCGTCCAACGTGATCGCGTTCATCCAGGGAATCCTCCAGCCGCGCTACCCCCTCGGATGGACCCTCGTGGATGGAGGCATGAACTCCAGCCTCTTCGGTGAATCGTGCGTGGACACATTTCTCGGGGACACGAGCAGCGCGGCGTCGGTGATTGGCCAGATGAGCACAATCGTCCATGAATGCGGCCATTTCACGGATCTGGACCTCGGTGGGTTTTCTGGCGCTGGCTACATCATCAACGCGGATACGACCTTCATCTGCTCAGGCGGAGGAACGACCCAGAACGGCGGAAACACGTTCGCCCGCAGCCTGATCATGAACGACGAATACGCGGCGCTCCACACCCCCTGTGAGAACTGGGGAGACAGCAACTGCGACGATACCTACGCGGGAATCTATCTCAACGGAGACCCCACGGACGGCAACTTCGACTCCGGAGATCAGGGGTTCGACATGCTCTTCGAGGAGACCGTGCAGTACGTGAACTCCCTCGTCACATCCTACGCCTACGCCGATCAGTCCCAGGGTTCCACCAGCGCCCGAGATGGAATCCTCACCTTCCTCTG
>CAVOCR010000236.1:0-4535 GCA_963694245.1 Myxococcota bacterium | reverse complement strand
TGTCGATAGCGCTCTGCGGCCTCTTTGAACCGCCCGGAGAAAAACAGGGCCTCCGCGTGGAAGAAGGTCATGTCATAGGTGTGCTTCGAATGCGGGTATCCGTTGATGTAGCGTGCATAGGCATTCGCTGCCTTTCGGTACTGTTCGGCCGCCTGGCGAAGCATTTCCGTGTCATTCGACGCGAGCCCCCGCCGTCGAAATTGCTGCGCCGCCTGATGATGCAGCTGCGCCTGCTGACGAAGCATCAATTCCACCAGCATGTCGGCCTTCGCGGTGGCCGCACCATCTTCCCGATTCGCCCGATACCAGTCGCTTCCAGGATGAAAACGCTCCACGACCTGCTCGCGCTGACCCCGGGCTCGTTCGTCGTCCCCCATCACATCGTAGATGGCGATGATCTTCTCGAGGATGGCGGGGTTCTCCGCGTCGAGAGGCTCCCGCTCGATCAACATGGAGAACACGCGCGCTGCATCCGCGTACTTGTCCTTCTCATGCAGCTCATACAGGCTTCGGGCGTATGCGCTCAAGATGTCCCGCTCGTAGGAAAGCCCCTCCTGGAGATAGGACACCGCCCGTTCCACCCCTGCATTCTCATCCTTGAGGCCATCGCCGTCCCAATCGTCTTCCGCAAGACTGCGGGCGAGGTACTCCACCGCTTCCGTACGAAGGGCTCCCGCAAGATCCTTCATCTCATCCGAGAGGGTATCGCTGTCATAGAATGCGATCAGCTGTTTGAAGGTCTGAATGGCGCTGTCGTAGTCGTAGCGCTGAAAATGGGTCCAGGCGAGCTTGTAGAGCGCCTTGTCGTAGAAACGACTCTCCTTGTAGGCGAGCGCATTGCGATACGCATCAATCGCCTCATTCCATTGAAAGAGGTCGAACCAGTATTCTCCGATTCGAAGCCAGGACTCAGGCGCATAATTGCTCTTCGGGTGCTCCTGAACCAATTGAACGAAGCTCTCCCGCGCCCTCTTGAGCTCTCCCATCGAGTCGTACACGTATCCAAGCAGATAGAAGGCCGCGTCCCGAAATCGATACTCTGGGAATCGCTCCAACAATCCCTGATAGAGTCGTACGGTCTTCGCGAAGTCCTGAACCGGCTGTTCCGGCTCCGTCTTCAAGCGTCCCGCCTCGAACTCGCGAATGTCCCTGTCCCAGGTCTCCATCGACTCCGCATAGTCAATCGCGGATTTCTCAAAATAGAGCTCCGCGAGACGGAACATCGCATCGGAACTATGGCTCGGATGCTCCGGGTATTTGCGGAGGAACGTCTCAAAATGGCGGATGGCCTCTGCGCGGCGCTTGGCTTCGACGGCATCCACGTCACTGAGGAGTCGCTTGTAGCTCCGAAGAATGAATCGCTTCCGGCGAGCAATCTCCTCCCGCACGTAGCCGTTGATCTCCTGGTCCACCTCAGTGCTTGTGGCGACAAAGCCCTGCATGGCCTCTTCGAATTCGGCCCGATCCTCTGCCGTGGCCTCCGTCGGAACCGCAGGCGGGGCGGGAGTCGCATGGGCGGTCGACACCACCAGCAAGAGGAGCAGTGAAAGAAGAGCGCGGCTCATTCTCCGCCCTCCTCATTCCCATTCCCGCCGCGTGACCGAACATCCCGGTTCACCTCTTCCAATGCTTCGTCCAGTACCTGAATGCGCTGATTGCGTTCCTGAAGGAGTTCCTGCGCCCGCTCCGTCTTCGACCGCTTCCGCTGCCAGACGATGTCAATCAACCCCACGTCCGCTTCCAACACGAGTTCCCGCAGATTGTCCCGTGCGCCGCGAAACAGGCGATACCCCACATCGACCGCGACATTGCGGGACTCGGTCTCATTCTTCTTCAATCGCCGGGTGTACTTCTTGATGCGGGAGGCTTCGCGCTGAACGATTCGTGTGTATTTGGCCACCCCCTTGTCAATGCGCTGCTGCACACCTGCGAGAGTCTTCGCCACCCCGGAAATCCCTTCCCAGCACCGGCGACGCAAATCACCCATCCGGCCCGCCAGACGCCGCGCCCGATCTCCGAGGACCGATCGCTGCTCCCGCAAAAACTGCGCTTCCTGCCGATGCGTCTCCAAAAGACGATGTCTCAATTCATTTTCATGCGCATTTCCAAGTCCTGAATCCCCGGATGCTGCACGATTCAACGCGATCTCATTTTGGAGCGATACCAACTCATCCTGGAGCAGCATCAACGATTTCCGTTCCGACTCGATCAGCTTTCGGACCTCCCGCTCCTGAGCGGGATCCACGGTTCCAGGTCGTTCGCGCTCTCCCCGCTCTGCAAGCCACTGCTCGATCGCTTCCAGTTCATCTCGGGAACGATCCAGAAGCTGCAACGCGATGAATGCCCCCTTCTCCAATCCGGCAAGCCGCTCCTTGGCTCCCGTGCGACGGGCTTTGAAATCAGCGGCCGTTCGCGGAACCTCCGAGAGAAATCGCTCATGGAGCTTCTCCCGCTGACGGCCCAGAGCCTCAAACTCCTTCCGCGCCGCCCCCGACAATTTCCCCTTGTACAGACGTCGCTCCAGCCGCAACAGACTGTCGCTTACTTCCGCAAATCGATTGTCGGATTCGAGGAGCCGTGACCATGCATCCCGAAGGCGCGGGAAGATCTCCACGCGTCGCGCCCCTTTCAATGCAGCCTGAAGCTGCTCGATGATTTCCTGCGACGTCTCGAGGGAATGACGCTCGGAGCCGATATCATCGAAGAGGGTCACGATCCCCTTCATCTCATCCGTGTTCTCCAGGTAGTCCGCAGCCCGCTCGGTCAGCGGGCGGGCCATGTCGTACTCCTTGGCCCGTCGGCGAAGCAGCCAGTCGAAATAGCGTTCGAGTCGAACATCTGAACGCCCCAGACGTTCCAGCTCCCGTTTGATCGGAGTAAAACGCTGAATGACCTCCTTGTAATCACCCAGCGCATCATCCTCCCGCTCCATCTGACTCAGCAGACGCCCTCGGGTGATATGCGCATCAGCGACCAGCACATCGGATTTCGCGACCAGCAAGAGCACTTCCAGGATATGGAGAGCCCCCTCCACCTGCCCCCGTCCGATCTGCACCCACGCCATTTCATAGAGCGCGACTTCGAAATTGGGAGAATGACGATCCACCTTCTCGTACATCGCCGAAGCATCATCATGACGCCCTTGCTGGAGATGGAGACGGCCCAATGCCAGATGGGCATTGTCCCGCACCATGGCGATCTTCTCGGTGTCGCCACGCGCCATGGTGGCAGCCATCTCAAAAGCCCGAATGGCGGCGGGATAGTCCTTCGCCGCGGTGTGAATCACTCCCACGTAGTACTGAGAAGCCGCATACTCCTCTGCCGAAGGTCCCACTTTCCCGAAAGCAACGATGGCGGACTGGGACTTGCCGAGGCGATACAGCGCCTTTCCCTGGGCATGGCTGAGTCGGGACGGAGCCACGCCACGAACCGAAGCGATTCGTCCAGCCAACGCTCCCAGCGCTTCCCTGTCTCCAACCTCCAGTGCGATCTCCACGAGATGGAGAAGCGCATCATTGCTCCATCGTGATCGCAGGGCTGCCGACTGCTCCAGATACTTCCGAGCTGCGGAGTGGTTGCCGTCCGCCCGAAGAGCCGTGCCCAGGAGATACACGACCTCCGGATACTGGCGATTCTTCTGGAAACGCTTGTTCATCACGAGATCCAGCAGGAGGATGCTCGCTTTCTCATGATCCTTGAGTTCGAGATGGACGCGGGCATCGACCAGTCGTCGCTCCAAATCGCGGAGCGGATCGACACGAGCGTCCGCGCCATGCTCCTGACGAATCAGGTTGAGCGCGGCTTCGACATTGCCGAGATCTGTTTCAAGTGCGTGAAGTTGAACTTCCAGATCGGCCGCTACGGGCAGGGCCGTAGAACAAAGAAGGATCAAACTGACCACCGCACGTGCCGCATGAAGAAGGCGGCGACGCGGGCGACGTACAAGGAGGAGCATCATGGAACATCCGACGCGCCACCGCTCTCATCGGCGAGACGCGATAGATTCTCCTTGTTGTAACGGAACTGTTGAACTTCGTAGCTGACGTAGGGCTTGTCTTCCATCGACGTGGTCACGCCACCCCGCTCGTGCCCCACGATCGCCACCCGGGTGATCCGGCCCTTGGTCGCGTAGAATGTGTAATTGCTCTTCAACTTGAAACGGTATCCATCGACATAGCTGAACATCCCACCGCTTCCGCGATAGACCATTTCAACGCTGATCAGATGATTGCCTGGCATCAAATTGCCACTGAAGATTTCGAACTCACGGTGCTCATCCAGCGAGCCACTCTTGTTGTCCTGGTAATAGATCTTGTTTCCATCGAGATAGTAGAGAACCTGCTCCAGACTGAACGCCGAGCCCATCTCGTTCCGATGCACGATGATCCCTTTGGCCTCCGCAATCACATTGTGGAGGATCTGCTCCCGAAGCAGAACGAGGCGACTCTTGGAGCGATAGATCTTCTCCTTGAGATCCGCGACGCGCTCCTCAATCTCCCGGAACCTCACCGAATTCCCATCCGCCTTGGGCGCCG
>CAVOCR010000235.1:0-4593 GCA_963694245.1 Myxococcota bacterium | reverse complement strand
TTTCTCCCCCTCGGCGGCGTGATTTGACGTCATCCGGCCACGTGAATGATGGGCCCAGGAGTGTGACTGGGCTCCAGTCGATGACTATTGTCAACGAAAACGACCCAGATTCGGAAAGGAAGAGCGGAAGGGGAGGTCGCGCCGGGCAACGATGCCGGGCCGGTTACTTCTCCGGAGTCATCGCTGGAGGTCGTCATGAGAGTTGAGGAGAACATCATTCAAGCAGGTCATTTTCGAGGTTTGACGGTTTTCGTCGCAGCGCTGTGGCTGGTGTGTAGCCTTGGTCTCTCCACGGCCCTCGCCGACATGTCTCGGGCGGGCAACCAGAACTTCATTGATGAGTCCGTGCGAGTTCTCGAGACCGGTAACGAATACACGCTGACCGCGACCGTTGATCAGCTCGCAGACGACAGGGTGTCCATCGATGCCGTCTTCGACGCCGACGCCTCGCGCACACTCCTTGTTGACCGAAGCATGTTTCGACCCGGTGACGATGTCATGACCGTCTTGATCGAGACGGATTCGGGCTTCCCGCTGACACTCGAAATCGATCTGGAGGCGTTTGGGCTCGGAGACGAGGAAGTCTCTATCGAGATCTTTCCATCCACCCTGGACAACCTGATCGTCCGAACGGGCATCAACGAGCTCCGTCAGATTCGTCGGGATCAGGTCGTAGACCATCTCCTGGCACCGGAGAAGGAGACGCATTACTTCTGTCAGCGAACCGATGGCGCTGGTGGGTCCATCATCAAGGCGACCCTCGCGGTCGCGATCGAGGGCTACCTCTTGACGGTTCCTGTCGATGTGCGCCGCGATGCGCATCAGCAGGAGGGAATGCGAGTCCTCACTCAGGGCAAGAAGCTGGGGAAGTCAGCCTGGGGCATCAGCTGGTTCTCAAGCGACTGCAAGAAGCAGGGGAAGAAGTGTCCCAGCAAGCCTTGCAAGGTCACGCTCGCATCCGTCCTCAAGGCCGCCTCTGCAGCTGGGATCACCGTTCCGGGATGGGCGGACACCCTCAATGAGGTTCTCGCTCTGCTCGGTTCTGAGGGGATATCGGTTGGTGGCAACTGTCGCCGTACCACGTTCCTCGGGATCATCAACGTGGGGTGCCAGTGCTGGTTGTGGACGGCGTTCACGACGGGTGCGGATTCCGTGCCCACTTCCAAGGCAAGCATGACGCGCTGAATCACGCTTGAGCATTGCATCTCCATGAAGGGGCCGGCTCGTATGCCGGCCCCTTTTTTGTGGGTCTGATGAGAGCCTTCCTTCGGTCACCTCGCGGGCTCATTTCATACAGTGCTCAAAGGTCTGGCGTCCTCCCCGATCCAACGCCATTTTTGCCGTGCGTCATTCAGGCATATCCGCTAACGTCCCGGGTTCGACATCAATGCAAACGGGGTAGGGGAGGTGTGCGATGGCTCGCATGAAGGACAGGAACGCAGTGCTGGGTGTGATGGGGCTTCTGCTCATCCTCTGCGCAGGTTGTTCGGATGACAGCGGTACGCCAGTGCCTCCTGGAAGTGAAACCGGCGACGAGACGACCGGGGACGAGACGACCGGCGACGAGACGACCGGCGACGAGACGACCGGGAACGAGACTGGCGAGGATCCAGTGGACCCCATCGGCGAGGACCCTGGAGAGGCGATTTCGCTGGACCACGCGACGGCGCTCGCGGCCGTGGAGAGCCTCATCACGAAGCATGTTGATGGGATCGATGAGACATTGACGTTCCTTGAGTCGTCCATGCCGCTCGAAAACTTCGGGGACCTCTTGTTCAGCGAGGATGACGAGGACGATGACGAGCATCAGGAAGGGGAACCCGCGGAAGGGGGCGAAGACATTGCCGAGGCGGGCGCGGAGGAGGAGGAGCCGTGGGAACTCGATCTCTCCGGGGTGAGGGATTTCCTCGTTGAGATGTTCGCGGATCGGATGATGGTGGAGGCGACGGTCTCCGCGGCCGACGACGGCCTTTCCCTTTCGTACGCCGTCAGTGCCGAGTACTTCTGCGCTGAAGAGGTTGAAGAAGGGCACGAGGAGGACGAGGGCCATCAAGACGATCGGCAGAGGAACGAAGACAAATGCGCGGAACGCCTCGCGAACCATCCCCTCCGATTGGACGTCATGTCCGACGGCGAGGATCGGATGAACCTCTCACTGAAAGTCGGTGAAGACGCGAGCGAGGTCTTCACGCTTCAACTGCACGGGGAGTCGATTGCGATCGTTGCAAATCTGGAAAACCTCGGCGGTTTCCTCGCAGTGCTCGTCGATCCCGATGATTTCGAGCTCGCGGATGAGATGAACGGCTCGCTCGGCTGCGAGATTCGCGACGTGGCTGCGGCCAACTACATCGCACGTTGCGCGCTGCCCGAGGGAGCGACAGCGATTCCGTCTGGAGATCAGGAGACGTTTGGGTTTGGTTTCCCCGCGAGCCCAGAGTTCCTGATCCTCGAACTCAAGGGGTCGGACGCCACCATCGATGCGGATCTTGGCATGGAGGGGTTCTCGGTCGAGCTGCCCTGGCAGCTGGTCGTTGAAATCTTTCACGATGGGGAGGGCTGGGATGAAGAGGTGTGTGAGGACGAGCCGCCTTGTGAGGACTGCGAGGTGAACTGCTGGACGGAGTGGGTCGAGGGTCCAGAGGCAGCGGAAGTGGAGGGGACAGTGACTCTTTCTGTCCCGGCGGCGGGGGGGTCGCTCAATTATGCGGGAGCAGAGGATGTCTTCCATGTCACAGAGATGAATCTTGGGTCCTCGGGAACGGTCATCGCGCTGAATGGAGAGAGCCTGGTTCAGTTCGACCTGAATCCCGAGGACGGTCGCGTCATGAATCTCGGCCTCGCCGGCAACGACCAGATGGACCTGGAATTCAGCATCACGCCGAAGCTGGACTTCCAGGTGGGCGTGGGGATCTGGGACCAGCTCCTCGAGCCGCTCCCGGACATGTGGGGGCTCCTCAATGACGAAACCCTCGGGGTTCGTTTCGACGGGGACAACCCCGCGCTCAGCATCCTCCAGGGAGAAGACGAGGACCCTCAGGTTCAGGTGTCCAGCGGTCAACTCACGCTGTGGTCCAGCGCCATGGGTGAAGACCTGGTCATCGCCGAGGGAATGTGCATGGTCGGAACTGACGACGAAGGCATGAGTGAGGTGGACAAGGACGCGCAGCATGATCTCTTCGGCGGCATGATTGGCGACGTCTGCGAATAGGAACGCAGCCCTTCCGCTGTCTTGCGGACGGGCTGACACGAGATGAGAAACAGGGGCCTTTGAGCCCACGAATTGACTTCCACGAGAGGAGAACCCGATGGCGACCTATACCTGTGACAAATGCAACATGGCCGTGAATGCGACCTGCGCGCACTGCGACAATCCCCTCGTCAACGACGAGCTCACCAAGGCGGACGGCAACAAGGTTCAGGTCTCGAAGTGCCCGGAGGGACACGGCAAGATCAAGTCGCCTCTCTGCTGCGGTCAGGACATGACCTGCTCCATTTGAGGCCAATGGAGACGAGTGGCACGCCCGACGTCGACCTCCCGCTCGTGCTGGAGCCCGACGAGCATGCTGGGCTGACCGATCTGGTCACGTGGATTCAGGCGAATCGCGGCGAACTCGATGCGCATGTCCTCACGCATGGCGCCGTGTTGCTGCGGGGCTACCCCATCGAGAACGCGGAGGACGTGGAGCAGGTTGTCACCGCGCTGGATGACAACCTCCAGACGCGCTACCTGGGCACGTCGCCGCGACAGGCGCTGGCCCCACACGTGTTCTCCGCCAGTGAGTTGCCCGGATATTATCCGATCCCCCAGCACTGCGAGATGACCTTCGTCAAAGACCCACCGAGGCGATTGTATTTCTCCTGCCTGGAGGCTCCTGAACGGGGTGGAGAGACCCCCATGGTCGACTTTCGTCGCGTCTATCGCGAACTCGACCCGGAGGTGAGAGACCGGTTTGAGGACGGGGGTATCCGAATCATCCGCAACTACGCCGGGCCCGAAACGCGTCGTGGCTGGGATCTGTGGAAGCTCAAGCGCTGGGACGAGATCTTCGGCACCTCCGACCGCGCCGCCGTGGAGCGCGACTGCCGGGCGCAAGGCTCCGAGTTTGAATGGCTGCCAGGAGGGCGGCTGCGAATTTTCGACAATCAGGCGGTGAGCGCGGCGCATCCGAAGTCCGAAATCCGAGCCTGGTTCAACCACGTTCAGGTGTTCCACATGAACGCCGCCCCGGCGGAATACCGCCGGATCCATCAATTGCGCGGTGGCCTCAGAATGTGGGCGCTTTGGCGGATGACCCAATGGATCGTCGGGTTCCGGCGGTGGTTCGGGAAGGCCGAGGCGTTGCCCATGCACTGCACCTACCACGACGGCGGCGAGATCCCAGACGCGGATCTCGAGCATCTCCGAGATGTGATCTGGAAGAACCTCGTCATCCTCCCCTGGCAATCAGGGGACCTTGTCATCCTGGACAATCGCGCCGTCTCGCACGGCCGCCTGCCGTACTCCGGGCCGCGCAGAGTGGTCGTCAGCTGGTCGTGAACGCTCCGACACCCTTGCGCTTTCCACCCAGTCCATGAGGATGGGTGGATGCTTGT
>CAVOCR010000234.1:0-4594 GCA_963694245.1 Myxococcota bacterium | reverse complement strand
TTCTGCGACCGCCGACTTCGGTCCCCTGGAAGACCCGCACCAGAATGCGGTGACCCTTCGGTTGAGCGTGAATGCCGTGAGCGCTTCCGGGGATCCCGTCGAAAACGAATTCCGAAAGACGTTTTTCCTTCACGAGGACCCCGATCTGCATCCGGCCTTTCCCGTCCGTGTGGGAAGCAGCGGCGAAAGCTCGCCCAAATTCGCAGATCTGGATCAGGATGGAGCGGAAGAGCTCGTGATCGCGACCTCGGATGGTCAGGTGCATGCCCTCAAGGCGGATGGAACGGAGGCGAATGGCTGGCCGGTGACCCTGGGATTCCGTCCCTCACTCGACCCGGAAAACGTGGGTCCAGAGGGCACCTTCGGGCTCGGAAATCACCGCGGGGCCTGCGCGTATCGGGAGGACAAGACCGGGTGCGCCAGAGTATTTGGAGTCGTGGATCCCAACGTGGCGCAAACGTTGATAGGAACCCACGCGATCGGGGATCTCACGGGGGATGGAACGCTGGAGGTGGTGGTGTTGACCTATGATGGTTCCGCCTTCGCCTATTCTCATCAGGGGGAACTCCTCTCCGGATTCCCGGTTCAGACCGATGTCTCGAGGAGTGTCGGAACAACGGACGAGAATCATGTCGTCGATCACGGTTTTTTCGCTGCCCCTGTGCTCGTGGATCTGGACGATGATGGGAGCCTGGAAATCGTCGGCGCAGCGATGGATCAGTTCATCTATGTCTGGCGTCATGATGGTTCTGAACAGCCCGGATGGCCGGTTCGCGTGCGGGATCCCAACCACGCGGATCGCAGCGATCGCATCATTTCCACTCCAGCGGTGGGGGATGTGAATGGCGACGGCTTGATGGATATCGTGACTGGAACCAATGAGACGTTTGGGGCGAAAGGGGCTGAGAATGAATCCCGGGCCTATGTGCTCCACGGAGATGGCGACCTGCATCCGGGGGGGCCGTTTCACGAGGGGTGGCCCATCGCGCTCTATGGACTTCAGGACAACGTGCTGCCGGTGGTCGGTCGCGGGACTCCCAACAGCCCGGCGCTTGCGGACCTCGACTATGACGGGACCCTCGAGATCGCGGTGGAAGCGATCTCCAGCTCCGGCTTCATCTACAACCACGATGGAACGCAATATCAGAACCTCAACAATCAGGTGTTCGGGGAGAAGAGTCCGAGCACGGATTCGCCCTTGTACATGCTGATCAACAACGGGGTCTTTGCGCGCTTCGACAACGCGGGTGGGATCGACTTCCTGAAAGGGGGAGCCGGATTTGGATTTGCCAAGACCTTCGTCGCGGGCGGTGAGCGGGTTGGATTCGACCACCATCTCGGCGCCTGGGATACGTTGACCGGTGAGATGCTTCCGGCCTGGCCGCAGATCATGGAGGACTGGCAGTTCTTCATGACACCGATCGTGGTCGACCTCGATGGGGACAACAAGGTCGAGGTGGTCAATACAAGCGGGGGATATCTCGTGCACGCCTGGAACGCGGACGCGGAGGAGCCCGAGGGCTGGCCGAAAACCACCGGGGGCTGGAACATCACCAGTCCAGCCGTGGGAGATCTCGACGGCGACGGGACCTTTGATGTCGCGGTGGCGAATCGCGAGGGCTGGATCTTTGCGTGGTCGGTCCCCGGGAGCACGGATGGGATCGTGGAATGGCAGTTCTACGGCCACGATCATCACAACACCCACAACTACACGACGCCCCTTCCCCTCTATGGACCGAGCGGTTCCGGGTCCGGTGAAGAGACGGAAGTCGGGGAAGAAGGAGAGGAGGGCGACGCCGATGGGACCCCGGGGGACTCCGGGGAAGAGACGTCGGAGGATGCAGGAGTGCCCAGCGAAGACACCTCGAGCGGGGGGTCTGGATGTCGTACATCCTCCCATTCCCTGCCGGGTGGAGGCGCTTTCCTCTTTTGGATGTTCCTGTGTGTTGCGGCGGCTCGGAGATTCGTGCGCGAGGCATGAAAAAGTGGGTCCTGCACCGACCGGAGTCGGCACAGGACCCGCGCAGCCGTCGAGAGGGCAACGGCCGTGCGAGGGGGAAAACCCCGTCGAAGGCGGGAAGACCGCGAGGGTCCTCACTGCGTTCGGTTCCCAACTCACCGGGGCGCTCGTCAGGAGAGGGGCGTTGAGCCACCATGTCCCATGGACACGGGGGGGGGCTCGAGCGGGGAGATACGGGCTCGTCTACTGCGTCCCACTCCGCTCCTCACTCCTTCAACACAGCGCAGGGATTCTCCATTCCCGTACGTTGCAAAAACCGCCCAATGGAAAAAAATGGGAGAAAGGAGATGACAAGTGGCGCGCACCTGATCTAAAAAATGAATGAGCGTTCATTCAGCGCCGGAAATCGGTGCAGCACGCGGAACACCCTTTTCGTAGACAAAGAAGAGAGACGATGCAGATTTACAAGGCACCGACCCAGGACATCCGATTCAACTATGAGATGCTCGGCTACGACGAGGTCTCGGCATTGTCGCGATACGAGGACTTCGACATTGATACCGCCATGGCCATTGTGGAAGAGGCGGGTCGGTTCTGCACGAATGAACTCCTGCCTTTGAATCGTCGAGGGGATGAGCAGGGGGTTCAATGGGATCCGGAGACAAAGCAGGTCACGACACCTGAAGGGTTCAAGGAACTCTACGGCAAATTTGTGGAGAGTGGACTGCTGAGTCTTGTATCCCCCACGGAATATGGAGGGAGCGGAGCGCCCCACATGGTCGGAATCGGCATGGGCGAGTTTGTGACCGCCACCAACAAGTCGTTCTCGATGTGTCCGGGGTTGACCAATGGCCTCATCGAGGCGCTTTCCCATTACGGAAGCGCCCATCAGAAAGAGCATTATCTGACTCGGCTCGTCAGCGGCGAATGGACGGGGACCATGTGTCTGACGGAGCCTCAATGCGGAACCGATCTGGGTTTGATGAAGACGACCGCGGTGCCGGAGGGAGACGGCTATCGTCTGAATGGGACGAAGATCTGGATTACCTTTGGGGAGCACAACTGGACCGAGAACATCATTCACATGGTGCTTGCACGTCTGCCCGATGCGCCTGAAGGGATTCGCGGGATCAGCGCGTTCATCGTTCCCAAGATCAATGAGGATGGGAGCACGAACGGAGTGTATTGCGCGGGGCTGGAACACAAGCTCGGGATCCACGCCTCCCCGACCTGTGTGATGAATCTCGAAGATGCGACAGGGTATCTCGTGGGGGAGCCGCATCGGGGAATGCGCGCGATGTTCGTGATGATGAATGCGGCGCGATTGACGGTGGGCCTGGAGGGCGTGGCGTTCAGCGAGATCGCGTACCAGACAGCCCTGGAGTTTGCGAAGGATCGTCGCCAGATGCGTTCGCTCGACAAGGCGAAGCAGGAACTCGATCAGCCGGCAGACACGATCCTCGTTCACCCGGACGTGCGGCGGCAGCTCCTCAACATCAAGAGCACCACCGAGGGAATGCGATCCCTGTGCTTGTTTGTGGCGAAGGAGATCGACATCAGCACGCACCACCCCGATGAGGCACGGAAGGCCGAGGCGGACGACCTTGTGGCGCTGTTGACGCCCATCGTGAAGAGCTATTGCACGGAACGCGGTTTCCAGAACGTCAGCGATGCGATGCAGGTGTGCGGTGGCGCAGGATACACGAAGGACTGGTCGATCGAGCAGTACATGCGGGACGAACGCATCGCGATGATCTACGAGGGCACCAACCACATTCAGGCACTGGACCTCGTAGGAAGAAAGCTCCCCATCGAAGGAGGGCGTCTGGCTCGGACATTCGGGAACCAGGTGACGAATCTCATTCGGGAGACGAAGGAGGATCCGCGGATGACCGAGTTCCTCGAGCCCTTGAAGAAGGCGTCGAAAACACTCAATGAAGTGACGATGCAGCTTGGGATGAAGGGAATGCAGGACAACGAGGAGGCCGGAGCGGCCGCCTCGAACTACCTGAACATCTTTGCGTTGACGGCTCTCGCCTACATCTGGGCGCGGCAGGCCAATGCGGCGATGAAAGGGGATTCACGATTCCATCGGGCGAAGGTCAAGACTGCGCGCTACTTCATGCACAACGTGTTGCCTGAAATGGATAGTCTGGTCGCGATCATGAATGTTGGAAAAGAACATATGATGGCGTTCGATGCCGATGAGTTCTAGGCCGAGGAGATCTTCGGATCCTGCTCGATGATCCCGCGCTCCATTCCCAGATGCGCGAGCTGTTCCCGAAGTTCTCTTCGAGCACGAAAAAGGCGACTCATGACGGTTCCGATGGGCGTGCCCATGGATTCCGCCACCTCCTTGTACGAGCGTGATTCGATGTCCACGAGCTGCACCACGGTGCGAAAGGTCTCGGGAAGGGCGAGGAGTGCTTCCTGAATGTCGTCGCTCCAGGTCGACTCCATCAGATTGCGCGTGGGGTCGCTCCAACGATCATGAGTGTCTGGACAGAAGAACCGGCTTCCATGGACGCCATCCCGCTCGCCTTGAAGGACTTCCCGCTCCTTCTTTCGCCGCCGGTATTGATTGATGAATGCATTGCGCTGAATGCGAAGAAGCCATGCACGGCAGTTGGATCC
>CAVOCR010000233.1:0-4605 GCA_963694245.1 Myxococcota bacterium | reverse complement strand
GATGCGCTTCAGGCCCAGGATGTCGCATCGGATGCGAAGCCTGCAGTGAGCGCCGATTCCGCTGATTCCGCCGATTCCGCCGATTCCGCCGATTCCGCCGATTCCGCCGATTCCGCCGATTCCGCCGATTCCGCCGATTCCGCCGATTCCGCCGATTCCGCCGATTCCGCCGATTCCGAGGCTGAAAAGATCCCCTCCCCCGCTGCGGTGGATTCTGCGGACTCGTCTGAAGTCGATTCCTCCTCGGATGACCTGGGCCCCCTGGATCCGAAGCGATTCAAGGCGTCTGTCCGGGAAATTCCGTTGGAGGCCTCCGAGGGATCGGTGGTGTTCCTCGTCTCCATTTCGGGACCCATTGATTTGGGAATTGCGCCCTATCTCGAACGTGTCCTGGCGGATGCGGCCGCTCGCGATGATGTCGTGGCGCTCATCTCGGAGATCGATACTCCGGGAGGTCGGGTCGATGCGGCCGGAATGATCAAGGATGCATTCTTGAATGCGAAGATCCCCACCATCGCCTGGGTTCATTCTCAGGCGATCAGCGCGGGCGCGTTGATCGCGTTCTCCCATGATTTCATTCTCTTCTCCACGGGCGGAACGATGGGCGCGGCGACGCCGATTCAGATGGGCGCGGGGGGCGATGCCCAGCCCGTGGGAGAAAAGGTCGTGAGCTACATGCGCTCCATCATGCGTGCGACGGCTGAGGCGAAGGGTCGGGATGGAGATGTCGCCGAAGCCATGGTGGATGCGGAGCTTTACATATCGGGCGTTTCTCGAAAGGGAAAGCTCCTGACGCTCACGGATAGGCAGGCGTTGGAAATGGGGGTCGGGGACGGCGCGGCGGACACTCTGGAAGAGGTGCTGAAGTTCATGCACCTCGAGAAGGCTGTGATTGAAGAGCCCCAGTCCAACTGGGCCGAGGAGGTCGCTCGCATTCTCACGGGACCCACGCTCTCCTCCCTCTTGATGGCGTTGGGCATGCTCGGGATTTTCTTTGAACTCTCCTCTCCGGGGTTTGGATTTCCGGGCATTCTGGGAATCTCCTCCCTTCTTCTCTTTTTCCTGGGTCATTCGGTCGTGCATCTCGCGGGTGCGGAGGAGATCGCGCTCCTGGGCGTGGGTCTCTTGTTGCTGGGTGCCGAGATCTTCGTGATCCCGGGGGTCGGCGTCGCGGGGATCGCAGGGCTTTTATGTGTGTTCATATCACTGGTTTTGATGCTCATTGCCGTGCCTTTGGAGGTGAGTTGGGAGCTGGGAGATCTCTCGAGCGCCATTCAACGGGTGGGCATCGCGATGATGCTGACGTTCATGGGCATCGCGGGCTTCTTCCGATTTCTCCCGGAGAGCGCAGCGGGTCGTCGTCTGGTGTTGGCGGATACTCTGGGAAGAAAGGCTGCAGACGCGGACTCCCGTGCCGCGAGTCAGGCTGTGCTGGTCGGCGCCATCGGGGTTGTCGAACGGGACCTCCGTCCCGTGGGAAAGGCACGAATTGAGGGTCAATTGCTCGATGTGGTGAGTCAGGGAGATTACCTCGAGGCGGGAGAACCCGTTCGAGTGATCGCAGTCGAGGGCTCTCGGATCGTCGTTCAACGGGAGAGGACATGACCGACATGTGGACGATCACGGCGCTCCTGACGATCGGGATGATGCTCATCGGGTTGGAGGTCACGGTGTTTCCGGGCGTCGGGCTTCCCGGCCTCCTGGGGACTGGTCTCGTTCTGGCGGGCACCTATCTCGGGTGGATGGGACACGGTCCCATCGCCGGGATGGGAATCGTCGGGATGAGCATCGTGATGGTGTCGGGAATTGTCTGGCTTGGATCGCGGAGTTCGGTCGGTCAACGCATGGTGTTGGAAGAGCAGACGCTGGGTTCGTCGGCTCCTGTCGTGGATTTGGAGAGGAATGTCGGACGGACCGGGATCACCCGTTCCGCGCTGAGGCCCAGTGGAGTTGCCGAGGTGGATGGGAATCGCCTCGATGTGGTGGCGACCAATGGAACATGGATTGATGCAGGCGAGGCCATCGTGGTCGTAGGCGTGCAAACGAACAGTCTCCTGGTAGAGCGTGCAGCCACCGGGATGGTCGAAGGAGAAGTCGATGTTTGAGGGTTCAATCGTAATTGTGGTGCTGGTGCTGGTCGCCATCGTCCTGTTCTTCTATTTCATCCCCCTTGCGTTGTGGATCGCAGCGTGGTCGTCGGGCGCCTCGGTGAGCATCTTCACCTTGATCGCAATGCGACTTCGGCGAGTGATCCCTGCCGCGATCGTCAATCCCCGAATCAGCGCCATCAAGGCCGGTCTGAACATCACCACCAATCAACTCGAGAGTCATTATCTCGCTGGCGGTCGTGTGGAGACGGTGGTCAATGCGCTGATTTCCGCCGACAAGGCGAAGATCCCGCTCGATTTTGATCAGGCGGCGGCGATTGATCTTGCGGGTCGAAATGTCTTTGAAGCGGTCCAGATGAGCGTGAATCCGAAGGTCATCACGACCCCGAAGGTCTCGGCGGTTGCGGCCGATGGGATTCAGCTCATCGTGATCAGCCGTGTCACGGTGCGGACGGACATCGACAAGCTCGTGGGAGGTGCAGGAGAGGAAACGATTCTCGCACGTGTCGGAGAGGGGATTGTGACGACGATCGGTTCCGCCGCCAATTACAAGGAAGTGCTCGAGAACCCCGACAACATCTCCCGCGGAGTGCTCTCCAAGGGGCTGGATGTGGGGACGGCATTTGAAATCCTCTCCATCGACATCGCCGACGTCGACGTGGGCGAGAACATTGGAGCCAAGCTCCAGACCGAACAGGCCGAAGCCGACAAGCAGATCGCTCAGGCACAGGCGGAGAGCCGTCGGGCCATGGCGGTCGCGGAGGAGCAGGAGATGCGTGCGCGCGTCCATGAAATGCGTGCAAAAGTGGTCGAGGCTGAGGCGGCGATTCCTCTCGCGATGGCGGACGCTCTCAAGAGCGGCAATCTCGGTGTGATGGACTACTACAATCTACGCAACATTCAAGCGGATACCTCGATGCGTGAGAACATCGGCGGAGACGATGACACCCGGACCCAGGACTAGCTCTTGAACTCTCCTTCCTCCATTCGGGATCGAGTGCGTGCCCTGTTGCTCCGTCAAGGAGTTGCCGGTAGGCGACGGGCGTGGGTTCTCGCCACGCTTGTCGGGCCTCCGCGTGCGAAGGTTCGTCAGGGATCGCCTCCGTCCTCCAATGGGGGAAGGGGGGGCGTTCGCTCTTGAGTCTTCACTTCCCGTTTTCGCTTTCGATGGATGTCCTGGCGGACATTCTCTTCTTCGCGCTTTTCGTGATCGTTCCCTGGATGCGTCGACGCAAGCGGAAGTCAGAAGAGGCGGAGCAGGCGGATGGGGAGGGAGCGGTCTCCGGGTCTGGTGTGCCGGATACGCCGACTCCTGCGGAACGTTTGCGTGAGGTGCTTTCGGGCGGTGGCAGCCTCTCGGATGTCGGAGGCCTTCTTCGGGAATCCATTCAGGACAGGATTCGAGAGCATGCTCCGGAAGAGTTGCTTCCGGAGGCGAGTCTCGATGCGGGCCACGCGGTTCGCATTCGCGCCGCATGGGAGCGTGTCGAGGCGCGGATGGAGGCGCTTCCGCGACTCGAGGGAGATCCTGTTCACGCGGAGTGCGTGTCCCGGCTGCAAAAGCATCTTGAGAGCGCTCGGTCCACCCTCATGGATGGGGTTCGCGAGGGCAGCCTGGGAAGCCAGGAAGCCTTGCATGCGATCTCACGCACGGAGATGGAGCGGGTCGGCGCCCTTGAACGTGTCACGGTGGCTCGCACGCAGAGAAGGACGCGAAACCACATGCTGCGGGGTGATCGGCTCTTTGGCGACTGGTTCTCGCCTCTCGCCTTGAGTGAGGCTCCCTGGAGTCCCTGGATCTTTCTGGCGGTGCCCACGGACACTCCGGTGGGTCTTCGGGATCTGCTCGCGGAGATCGAGGTGATGGCGGTGCCGGTTCCCGAAGATCCCGATGTTCCCGATGCCTGGGTGCTTCAGGTTCGGGATCTGGTGGGCGAGCTGGTCCTTCGCTCGTCTCGGGGAGGTCGGGCTGTCCATCAGATCGCACGGCAAGTGTGTCCGGGAAATGTGGATGTGCTTCCACCGGGTGTGGGGGGATCAATTCGACTCTCCGACATCGACAACCTGGTGCAGGCGTGGGTGCCCACTCTCTTGTTGGATCAACTCGCTGGCTGGCTTCTGGGCCCGACGTTGGCCGAGGCCTGGGTGCACGGCGGAATGCCGGGTGCGGAGGCCGATCGGATCGAGGTCAGTTCCTGGGGAGGCCGGATCCATTCTGTTCCGCCCGAGCATGTGCGTGTTCGAGCGCTTCTGCATGGATTTTCCTTGAGGGGGCGGGAAGCCTGGGCGCGTCATGCGGAAGGAACGTGGATGGAACACCACGGGGATCCCGACACCCTCCGCCTCGTGCTCGAGGCGGATCGCAGCGCGGCGATCCCCGTTGAATTCTTCTTGGAGCGTGTGGAGGAACTGGTCCGCCGAGTCCAGCTGGTGCCTCTGGTTTTTCTGGGCGGGCGGATTCTCGAGGAAGAGGGAGCCTGGGAATGCGTGGGCCCCG
>CAVOCR010000232.1:0-4647 GCA_963694245.1 Myxococcota bacterium | reverse complement strand
TGACTGTATAGTCCGCATTGGCGGGAATGTCCTTCAAGGTCACGGTTTCGCCGGCACCGACCGTCCTGTCGAAGAGGCGAATCGTATCCTCGCCGCTGCCTTCAACAAACGCCTCGCCACAGATGCGGAAGCTCTCCACGTCCAACAGCGCCACGCCCTCCAACGGAGCGACCACCACCGCGAGAGGCGAATCGCCGCCTGCGAGCCAGGTCTCCTCCATGGAACACCCTGGCTGAGCGCCCACAATGAGCGCGATGAACGCGACTGCCCAGATCCTCGTAAAACGCCCCATGAACCCCGCCTTTTTCTCAAGAATTTCAGATACTTGAACAAGGAGGCGGTATCCTACACAAGGGGCTTCTCAATGTCAAGGCCGCGCACACGCACGAGGGCTTGAAAAAACAGGAGCAATCCCGGGAACTTGGCAATCACACGGGGCGGGCCGGGTGGTGTTTTCCCCCACTCCCCGATACAGTGGCCTCCGCAAGGAATCCGGAGCATGCCCCGTAAAGCCATCAACTCACCGTCGACAAGCGACTCGCGCCCCCCACACGACCGGGAGATTGAGCGCGTGCGTCGTCGACTCGCCGCAGTCCAGGAGATCGGGCGTGCCCTCGGGTCCACCCTGAATCTCGACCGCCTTCTGACCCTGATCATGAGCAAGGTCACGGACCTCATGAACGCCGAGAGGAGCACCCTCTACCTCCTCGATGAGGACTCGGGCGAACTCTGGTCAAAGATCGCCCAGGGGATGGGAAAGAAGGCCACGACCATCCGCATTCCGGTGGGAACAGGACTTTCGGGCTGGGTGGCCCAGCACGGGAGAACCCTGAACATCAAAGACGCCCATCGGGACCCTCGATTCGACGAGGCCACCGACCGGGAAACTGGGTTTCGAACCCGCTCTGTCCTCTGCCAACCGCTGCGAGACTCTCGAGGCCGGACCATCGGCGTCATTCAAGTGCTCAACCGCAAGGAAGGCTACTTCACCGTTGAAGACGAAGAGCTCCTCGCCGCGCTCGGGGCCCAGGCCGCCATCAGCCTCCAGAACTCCGAACTGTATCGCACCGTTCAGCGGCGGAACATCGAACTGGTCGAAGCCCAGCGAAGCCTCGAAGCTCAGCTGGCGGACCGTGAAACACTCCTCGAAATTGAGGAGGCGGTTGGCGCGAACCATCTGCTGGAGCCCATCCTGGAGGCGGTCCTGGACGGGGCGATGCGGGCGATTCCCAGCGAAGCGGGGTCCATTCTGTTGAAGGAGGCGCGGACCGGCTCGCTGGTCTTCCGAACCGCTCGGGGCGCGAGCGTGGAGGCGCTGCGTTCCAGAACCCTCGAGCCCGGAGAGGGCATCGTCGGGTGGGTCGCGCAGAATGGCGAGAGCGTCGTCAGCAATTCTGTCGTGACCGATCCACGGCATGCGCGGGAAGTTGCAGACTCCCTGGAGATCCATGTGGAGACGATGCTCTGCGTCCCCATCTTCGTCGACTCGGAGGTCATCGGGGCCATCCAACTCCTGAATCGGCGAGGGCGCATTCCCCGTTACGAAACGTCGGACCTCCCACTGCTGAAGCTCATCGCGGGCCAGGTGGCGCGAGCGGTCCAGGCACAAAGCGCCCGAGATGCCTGGATGAAGGAGAATCGGCTCGCCACCATCGGCCAGTCGATCTCGGCGGTTCTACACGACTTCCGGACCCCCATGACCATCATCAAGGGATACACGCAGCTCCTGGCGCGTGAAGAGAGCGCCGAGGAGCGCAATGAATACACCGGTTCGATTCTGACCCAGATCACGCACCTCGACACGATGATGCGGGAAGTGCTTGCCTTCGCACGCGGTGAGCGCCGTCTCTTCCTCCAGAAAATCCACCTTCATGGTTTCTTCGATGAGGTCACGGAAACCCTGGGCTCGGAATTCAGTCAGCGAGCCGTGAACCTGGAGCTCCATCTCGACTACCGCAACGAGATCGCCATCGATGTCGACAAGATGCGGCGGGTCCTCTTCAATCTCGCGCACAATGCGGCCGACGCGATGCCCGAGGGCGGAATCTTCCGAATTCACGTCTCTCGAGAAGACGACACGGTCATCCTGACGTTCTCGGATACGGGAAACGGCATCCCAGAATCGATTCAAGCGGACCTCTTCGACCCCTTTGTGACGAGTGGCAAGAAGGACGGAACGGGTCTCGGGCTCGCAATCGCGCAACAAATCGTCGAGCAGCATGAAGGAACGATTGGATTCGAAACCATCGCGGGTGAGGGAACCACGTTCACGATCCGTCTGCCCGTTGCAGGCCCCAGCATTACCGAAGAAGACGCGGGAACCCACCCATGATTGACCTTGAATTCATCGACAAGGGGGGCGTGCTCATGCTTCCCATCGCCTTCTGCTCCGTCATCGGCCTCACGGTCTTTCTGGAGCGATGGTGGGCGACTCGGGTCGCGAGCGCCGCTCCAGCGGGTCTCTTCCGAGCGCTCAAGAGTCTTCTCAAGGACGAGGAGTTCGCTCAAGCCAAAGCGCTCGCGCAGGATCAGGACTCCTCGCTTTCCCGAGTGATTGCCGTGGCTCTCCGGCACCGAGGACGGCCCCGCGTCCACCTCAAGGAAACCCTCGAGGAATCCATCGAGCAGGAGCTCGCATGGCTCGAAAAGCGCACCACGATCCTCTCCGTGGTCGCGACGATCACGCCGCTTCTGGGACTTCTGGGGACCGTCACAGGCATGATCAAGGTCTTCCGAGACGTTGCGGGCCATGTGGATCCCGACATCTCGATTCTGGCTGGAGGGATCTGGGAAGCCCTCATCACGACGGCCGCAGGTCTGACGGTGGCGATTCCCGCGTTCGCGCTCCACCGCATCCTCCTTTCGCGAGTGGACCACATCGCCCAGGAACTGGCCGTGCACGGTATCGCCATCATCGACATTCTGGACCCGGACGAATCGGGCAATGCTCCGGGTCGAGAGGACTGATTCATGCGATTCCGGAGACGAACACGCGGTCGGGTGGATGAGGCCGTCATCGACGTGACGTCCTTGATCGACGCGGCCTTCATCCTGATCATCTTTCTCCTCGTCACCACCTCCTTCAAGCGCAAGGAGCATGCCTTCGACATCGAGCTTCCCACGGCCTCAAGCGAGGAAATCGAAGTTTCCACACGGAGCCACGTCGTGTTTGTCGGTTCCGGGGGACGCTACCAGCTCGTCCCGATCACCGGCGACGAGACCGTCTCCAATGCAACGAGAGCGGATGCCGATTTCCTGGATTCTACTGAGCTTCGCGGCCAATTCGAGGCCCTCTTCCGTACCGACCCGGACACCCCCTTGCGACTGGTGGTCGATCGGGATACGGCCTACCAGCACCTCATCACGGCAATCAATGCCGCTCGGGAGTCCGGCGCACGGAAACTTCAGTTCCCCTATGACCCGGGCGATCCCGGCCCCAGCCCACCTAAATGAAGATTTCCCGGGCGATTTTCTTGCGATCCAACCGTTCGCCCGCATCCTCAAGCTGTTGAACTGACACCAACGTTGAAAGGAGCGCCCCGTGCGCACGCTTCGCCTCATCGCCCATTGGACGGGCCGAACTCTCGTCATGACCCTCATTCTGGGGGGGTTGTGGGGCATTGCAGCGACGCTGCTTGCGCGGGATGGCCTGGAGCGATGCAACCGCATTGAGATTGAATTGCAACACCTCGTGCACGTCAATCAGGAAGTCAGCTACCAGAACAATGCCCTCACGCAACGCATCGAAGCACTCGGATCCGACGCGCGGGTCATCGAGGACATCGCACGAGAAGAGCTCGGGATGATTCGTTCCGACGAGACCATCTACCTCTTCCCGCCCGAATTCCAGCAACAATACGCCGCGCTTCCCTAAGCGCTTCCCGAATCAGACGACACGACGTTTCAATCGGCCAATCGCCCGGGCATGAAGCCGGGAGATCCAGCTTCTATCAGCCCCCAGTTCATCCGCTATTTCACGAATCGTCCGGGCTTGTCCGTAGTGCATTCCCACGATCACCCGCTCCCGTGTCGGAAGATCACAAATCGCCCGCTTCAACCGATCAGCGGTCCACGTCCGACGACCCGTGGCCACTCTGCTCACCAATGCACACGCCTTCCCCGACGCTCCATCGAGAGAGAGCACTTCCCGGGCCGACCGCGAGGGAGGCGACTCACCGGCGGCCAATGCACGACGTCTTCGCCGGGCCCCGAGCGCGGCCACGCTCTGACGCTGAGTCCACCGCCTGGCGCCGTCGAGCATTGCACCCCGGGTTCGGGCCCATGCGAGTGCTCCCGGAAAAGCGTCCCTTGTGGAGTCATGACGAGTTCTCGCCTCAAGATAACCAATCATCCCAAACGCTATGCGATCATCGAGGGTGATCTCACTTCCCAGTCGTCTTCCCAGGCTACGAGCGACCCGCGTCACAAACTCAAGTGCCTGTTCTTCGTCTTCCCGTCTTTTCGTTTCTGCATCCTTCCCCATGGTTCCACCTCCTGCCCCACTGGAAAGCAAGGAACAGGCCAGTTGAGGCCAGGAGAGACGAGCCCCACAGATCGCGTCCTTGAAGACGCCCTCGCCGAGAACGCTTCTGGGGCCTCCAATCCCCATCTAAAAGCCAAAACCCGGCCCCAGAACACACCCCTGAG